>DATBIJ010000056.1:0-8573 GCA_036557025.1 Thermoanaerobaculia bacterium
TTCGCCTTCTCCTCGAGCGCGGCACGCGCCTGTTCGACTTCCTGGTTCTTCCGCTCCACCTCGATGTTCTGATCCGCCAGCAGCTGAGCCTTCTCCTCCAGCTTCTGGTTGGTCTGCCGCAGCTCCTCCTGCTGCGACTGATGCTCGCCGGCGAGCGACTGGGATTGCTTGAGCAGGTCCTCCGTCAGCGTGTTCGCCTCGATGGTGTTGAGCACGATGCCGATCGACTCCGTGAGCTGATCGAGCAGTGCCTGGTGCGCCGGGCTGAAGCGGTCGAACGAACCCAGCTCGAGAACCCCTCGGAGGGAGCCCTCGAACAGCACGGGCAGCACGATGAGGTTGGCCGGAGCGGCTTCCCCGAGACCCGAGGAGATCGGCAGGTATCCGGAGGGGACATCGGAGAGCAGGATCTTGCGCCTCTCGAGCGCGCATTGTCCGATCAGGCCCTCGCCCAGCCGAAGCTGGCCGCGTACCGTTCCCTCCTTGCAGGCATAGGTCGCCAGCAGGGCAAGCGTCGGCCCCTCGGAGGACTGCGCCAGGCGATAGAACGTGCCCTGCTGGGCGGAGACGACCGGCGCAAGCTCCGAGAGGATCAGGCCGCCGACGGTCGAGAGATCCCGCTGCCCCTGGAGCATGCGCGAGAACTTCGCCAGGTTGGTCTTGAGCCAGTCCTGCTCGCTGTTCTTGAGCGTCGTGTCCTTCAGGTTGCGGATCATTTCGTTGATGTTGTCTTTCAGCGCGGCGACTTCTCCGGAGGCCTCGACCTGGATCGCGCGGGTCAGGTCGCCCTTCGTCACGGCGGTGGCGACTTCGGCGATCGCGCGCACCTGCGTCGTGAGATTCGCCGCGAGCTGGTTGACGTTTTCCGTGAGGTCCTTCCAGGTCCCGGCGGCGCCCGGCACGCTCGCCTGGCCGCCGAGCTCGCCCTCGACGCCGACCTTGCGCGCCACGGTCGTGACCTGATCGGCAAATGTCGCCAGCGTCCCGATCATGCCGTTGATGGTGTCCGCCAGCGCGGCGATCTCGCCTTTGGCTTGCAGCGTCAGCTCCCCCTTCAGGTCGCCGTTGGCCACCGCGGTCACGACGCCGGCGATGCCGCGCACCTGGGAGGTCAGGTTGCCGGCCATGAGGTTCACGTTGTCGGTCAGGTCCTTCCACGTTCCCGAAACGCCCTCGACGCGCGCCTGTCCGCCGAGCTTGCCTTCCGTGCCGACCTCGCGCGCCACGCGCGTGACCTCCGACGCGAACGACGACAGCTGATCCACCATCGTGTTGATGGTGTTCTTCAGCTCGAGGATCTCGCCCCGCACGTCGACCGTGATCTTCTTGGTCAGGTCGCCCCGGGCGACGGCGGTCGTCACGTCGGCGATGTTGCGCACCTGCGAGGTGAGGTTGCCCGCCATGAAGTTCACGTTGTCGGTCAGGTCCTTCCACGTTCCCGAAACGCCTTCGACGCGCGCCTGGCCGCCCAGCTTGCCTTCCGTGCCGACCTCGCGCGCCACGCGCGTGACCTCCGACGCGAACGACGAGAGCTGATCCACCATCGTGTTGATGGTGTTCTTCAGCTCGAGGATCTCGCCCTGCACGTCGACCGTGATCTGCTTGGTCAGGTCGCCCCGGGCGACGGCCGTCGTGACCTCGGCGATGTTGCGCACCTGGGCGGTCAGGTTGCCTGCCATGAAGTTCACGTTGTCGGTCAGGTCCTTCCAGGTTCCGGCGACGCCCTTGACGCGCGCCTGCCCGCCCAGCTTGCCTTCCGTGCCGACCTCGCGCGCCACGCGCGTGACCTCCGACGCGAACGACGAGAGCTGATCGACCATCGTGTTGATCGTGTTCTTCAACTCGAGGATCTCGCCCTGCACGTCGACCGTGATCTTTTCGGAGAGATCGCCCCGGGCGACCGCCTTGGTGACCTCGGCGATGTTGCGCACCTGAGAGGTCAGGTTGCCCGCCATGAAGTTGACGTTGTCGGTCAGGTCCTTCCAGGTTCCGGCGACGCCGCGCACGCGCGCCTGTCCGCCGAGCTTGCCCTCCGTGCCGACCTCGCGCGCCACGCGCGTGACCTCTGCAGCGAACGAGCGGAGCTGATCCACCATCGTGTTGACGGTGTTCTTCAGCTCGAGGATCTCGCCCTGCACGTCGACGGTGATCTTCTTGGTCAGGTCGCCTCGGGCGACGGCGGTCGTGACCTCGGCGATGTTGCGCACCTGCGAGGTCAGGTTCCCCGCCATCAGGTTGACGTTGTCGGTCAGGTCCTTCCAGGTTCCGGCGACCCCCTCGACGCGCGCCTGCCCGCCGAGCTTGCCCTCGGTGCCGACCTCGCGCGCGACGCGCGTGACCTCCGACGCGAAGGAGCGAAGCTGGTCGACCATCGTGTTGATCGTGTTCTTCAGCTCGAGGAACTCGCCCTGGACGTCGACGGTGATCTTCTTGGTCAGGTCGCCCTTGGCGACGGCGGTCGTGACGCCCGCGATGTTGCGCACCTGGCCGGTGAGGTTTCCGGCCATCAGGTTGACGTTCTCGGTCAGGTCCTTCCACGTGCCCGCGACGCCCTTGACGCGCGCCTGCCCGCCGAGCTTGCCCTCGGTGCCGACCTCGCGCGCGACACGGGTGACCTCGGATGCGAACGACGAGAGCTGGTCCACCATCGTGTTGACCGTGCGCGCCGTCCGCAGGAATTCTCCCTTGACCGCGCGGCCGTCGCGCTCGAGCGCCATCGTCTGCGAGAGGTCGCCCTTGGCGACCGCGCCGATCACCCGCGCCGTCTCGCTGGTCGGGTGGACGAGGTCGGAGATGAGCTGGTTGATCGAGGCCTCGGAGGACCTCCAGGATCCCGACACCTCCCCGAGCGAGGCGCGCTCGGAGATTCGGCCTTCCCGGCCGACGACGCGGGAGAGCCGCTGGAGCTCCTCGCTCAGGCGCTGATTGCGCTCGACGACCTCGTTGAAGGCGTCTGCGATCTTCCCGTCGAGTCCCGTCCAGTGGGACGGTAGCCGAACGTCGAACTGGCCTCTCTGAAGCCTGCCCAGCGCCGCCAGCAGGTCGCGCGCTTCGAGCCGTTCGCTGGCTCGCTGGGGACGCAGCACGACGCGCCTCCGGCGCGCAGCCCCACTGCCTGCCGCAGTCGAGCGCTCGGTGGCCGCTTTCATGGGTCCTCCCCCCGCTCACCTGCGCGGCGCGCTGGCGTCGCCGTCGCGCGGCGCAGGCGGATTCGAATTGCTCCCATCGGATCGCTGACTGAGCCGACCCGGGGATGCAAATTCCGCACCAGCGAAGCGGGCCTTGCGGGCCTCCAGACCGACCTATTCCGGCTTGAGGTTGACCTTGATCCGGGCCCGGTCCTTGCCGGCGTTGGGGGAAACCAGGACGCGAACGGCCCGGCTCTGGTGCCCAGGAGCCGAGATCAGAAGCTCGTGCACCATGGGCCCCTCGAGCCGCAGGGGCGTGGCGCCGCCGTAGCGCGCTGCGGGCCCCAGGTCGCTCCCGCGCGAAGTGACCGTCGCGCCCGCGGGCGTCACCTCCAGCTCGACCTCGCCGGTCGTTGCTCCCGCCGGCGAGGAGAGCTTGGGGTATGAGGACGAGGAGACCCGGGAGAGCTCCGCCTCCACCTCGACGTCGTCGTCCTCGGCCTCGGGCGTGACGATCAAATCGACGTCGAGGTCGCGGTAACCGGGCAGGGAAAAGCGCACACGATGGGTGCCCTGCCTCCCGATCGGGAAGCTGCGCCCGCCGCCCGAATCGTCCCAGTCGTCGGCGATGCCGACCTCACGGCCGTCGACCCGCATCCGCGCCTGATCCGGCTCGACGTGCGCCTGAAAGGCGCGCCGCGTGCGAAACGTGTAGTCGGCGCTGCTCGGCGCGGCCGGTGCCGGCGCGGGCGGAGGAGGCACGGCCTCGGCGACCGCGGGCCGCGCCGGCTCCGGAGGCGCCTGCGACGGAGCCGGCGCCGCCGCGACCCGTGCCGCGGTCGGGCGGACGGCGGGCGCGGGGCGCGGCGTGGCGATCTCGACGATGCGGGGCGCGCCGACCACGGCGTCGGCGGCGCCCTGGGGTCCCGGCGTGGGCAGGGCGGCGACGGACTCCGTCGGCGCCGGGGAGACGGCCGGGGCCGACGCGGGGATCGCTCCCGCCGCCGGACCGGGCCCGGGCGTCGCCGCCGGCGAGGTCTCGCGACGATCGGTGAAGCGCCAGATTCCCACCGCCACGCCCAGGGCCACGACGAGCGCGGCGAGCCCGAAGAGCATCTGTCCCTGGGCGCGCGTTCGTCCGGTCGCGGGACGGACCGCGCCGTGCACCGGAGCGTCGGGCGTCTCCGGCGCCGCCGCGCCCCCGGCGAGCGGCGTCGGCGGCCGCGGCGGCACCGGCGGGGGCGGCGCGGTTTTGGGGCGCGCCGGCGCGACGACCGTGCGCGACTCTCGGATGACGGTCTCGATGCGCCGGATCTCGCGGATGAACTCGGCGGCGTCGGCGGGCCGCTCGTCGCGAGACTTCGCGAGCACGCGGGCGAACACGCTGCGCGCCGCCGGCGGCAGATCCGATCTCAGGGAGAGCGGGTCGCGCGGCTCCGCGTGCAGGATCTGGTAGACGAGCGTGGTGATCGAGTCGCCGGGGAAGGGCCGCCCGCCAGTCACGAGCTCGTAGGCCACGACGCCTAGCGAGAAGAAATCCGCGCGACCGTCGAGCTTCTCGCCCCGGATCTGCTCCGGCGACATGTAGGCCGGGCTGCCCACCATCGTGCCGGTGCGCGTGAGATCCCCGGTGTTCGAGGACAGCAGCTTGCCGATCCCGAAGTCCGCGACTTTGACCTTGCCGTCTTTTGCGACCAGGATGTTGCCCGGCTTGACGTCGCGGTGGAGCACCTCCCGGCGGTGCGCGTGCTCCAGCGCCTCGGCGACCTGCCGGACCATGTCGACCTGCTTCGACAGCGGGACGTCCAGGCGCGGGCCCAGGAAGCGATTCAGCGGCTCGCCCTCGACGTACTCCATCGCGATGTAGAAGTTGTCTCCCTCGCGACCGACCTCGTAGACCGTGACGATGTGGGGATGCTGGAGGCGGCCGGCGAGCCTCGCCTCCTGGAGAAAGCGCGCCTCGAGCTCCTGGCGGGGCAGGCCGGCGGCGTCTTCCGGGCGCAGCGTCTTGATCGCGACCGGCCGCTCGATCTGCGTGTCGTCCGCGAGGTAGACCGTTCCCATGGCTCCCTGTCCCAGCACGCCACGGATTTGGAAGCGTCCCAGGCGGGAGCCGGGGGACAGCGGGGTCATTCGGCGAGGTCCTCGTCCGACACGCGCGTCGCGATCAGCGCGCGGGCCTCCTCGGCCCGGTCCGCGGGCGTCATGACCCGCGACATGCCCAGCGCCCCGGTGTTCTCGGGCCACGGCGAGGCCGACGGGCCCTCGACCTGGACGGGAATGCCGGCGGACTCGAGCAGGCCCGCGATCAGCGCCGCCTCCTCGTCGTTCCCGCTGGAGGCGACTTCCACCCACTCGGCCATATCGCGACTATCTCACGACCCGCAGGGCGCGCCCGGCGCGCGGAATCACCCTTCCGACGATCTGCGCCGCCGGCGTCCTCCGTGCGCGGCACGCCGCGACGTAGCGCTCGGCCTCTTCCCCCGGCAGCGCCACCAGCAGGCCGCCGGAGGTCTGCGCGTCCGCCATGAGGATCAGATCCTCCTCGGACACCCCGTCGGAAGACTCGAGCCGCGACATCATCGAACGCAGGTTTCGGCGAGAGCCGCCCGGGGCGATCCCTCGGGCCGCGAGCCGGCGGGCCGCGGAGAGCAGGGGCAGCGCCTCGACCGACAGCTCCGCCGTCGTGCCCGAGTTCTCCATCATCTCGAAGCCGTGGCCGAGAAGCCCGAAGCCCGTGACGTCCGTCACGGCGTGGATCGAGAAGCCCTCCATGGCCTCCATCGCGGCGCCGTTCAGGAACGTCATCGTGCGAACGGCCTCCTCCAGCTCGTCGTCGGAGAGCAGTCGCTCCCGGGCGGCGACGTCTTTCTCCGCCGTGTCGGTGCGGCCCGCCCGAACGACGATGCCGACCCCGAGCGGCTTCGTGAGCACCAGCGCGTCTCCGGGACGCGCGCCGCCGTTTCTGGTGACGCGGCTCTCCTCGGCCAGCCCGCTCGCGGCAAGACCGTAGAGCGGGATGTCGTGATCGATCGAGTGGCCGCCGCCGAGCACCGCGCCGGACTCCGCGACCTTCTCCGCACCGCCCCGCAGGATCTCGGCGAGCATCTCGCCCGGCAGCCTCGCCATCGGGAACGCGGCGAGCGCGAGCGCCATCACGGGGCGCGCTCGCATCGCGTAGAGGTCCGAGAGCGCGTTGGTCGCCGCGATCTGGCCGTAGAGGTACGGGTCGTCGACGATCGGCGTGAAGAAATCGACGGTCTGAACGAGCACCTGCCCGCCGGAGAGACGGTAGACCGCGGCGTCATCGGAGGTCGCCGGTCCGACGAGGAGGTTCTCGTTGGTCGGGCTGGGCACACGCGCGAGCAGCGCCGTGAGATCGAACTGGCCGATCTTGCAGGCGCAGCCCGCGCTGGACGCGAAGGTCGACAGCGCGGGATGACCGGTCGTGGAGCTCAAGGCGAAGCCCTGCTCGAGTCCCGAGTGCCGAGTCCGGGGTCCCGAGTCCCGTCCGCGCTAGTCGTCGCCGCGCAGCAGAAAGCCCAGGAGGAACCCGACGCCGACCGAAACCGCCAGCGCTGTGCCCGGGTTGTCGCGCACGTAGCGCTTCACGTCGTTCCAGACGACCCCGCCATCCTTCTCGATCCGCCGCGCCGCGGACTTGGCGCCCTTGCGCAGATCCTCGGAGACGTCGTCGAATTGCTCGCGCGCTTTGCCGTAGTTCTCGCCGAGGACTTCGCGGGTCTGGTCGATCTTCTCCTCGACGAAGTCGCGGGCGCGGTCGAAGGGAGTCTCTTTCGGCATGGGGTACCTCCGAATGAAGGTGGGGATCATATACCCTGTTCCGCGCCGCCGGGCACCCGGAGGCCGATGCGAGACTGGAGCCGGAGCCGATGACGCCACGCCTCGACTTTCTGGGCGCCTGCGGGACGGTGACCGGATCGCGTTTTCTCCTTCGTCAAGACGGGGTCGGCCTGCTCGTCGACTGCGGCGTCTTTCAGGGGAACCGCGCTCTGGAGCAGAAGAACTGGGGCGCTCCGGGCTTTGCTTCGAGCGACGTCTCCGCCATCGCGATCACGCACGCCCACATCGATCACACCGGCTACGTGCCGCGCTTCGCGCGCGACGGCTGGGACGGCCCGGTCTGGGTCACGCCGCCCACCGCCGACCTGCTCGAGATCCTCTGGCCCGACGCCGGCCGGCTCCACGAGGAGGACGCGCGCTTCGTCAACAAGAAGGGGTATTCCGATCACCGCCCCGCTCTCCCCTTCTTCACGGAGGAGGAGTCGCGCAAGGCGCTCGGCCTCTGCCGCAGCCTCCCCTTCCACGAGCGCCTCGACCTGGCGCCCAAGCTTTCCTTCTCGTTCCGGCGCGTCGGACACATCCTGGGAGCCGCCTTCCTCATGGTCGAGGCAAACGGCGTGCGGATCGCCTTTTCCGGAGACGTGGGGCAGCGGGACGTCCCGATCCTGAAGGATCCCGAGCCGCTGGACCGCGTCGACTACCTCGTGCTCGAGTCGACCTACGGCGACCGGTTGCATCCCCGAGAGTCTCCCCAGGAGGAGCTGGCGGCGGTCCTCGAGGAAACCATCGCCCGTGGCGGCGTGCTGCTGATCCCGGCGTTCGCCGTGGGCCGCACCCAGGATGTTCTCTACTTCCTGCGGCGCCTCCAGCTCGCTCGCCGGGTCCCCGAGGATCTCCCGATCTTCGTGGACAGCCCGATGGCGACCTCCGTGGTCGAGACCTACTGCGCCAACACGGACGAGCACGATCTGGAGATGGCGACACTGCGCGACGAGGGTCTCTGCCCGATCCAGGGCCCCTCGGTGCGGTTCACGAGGACGACCGAGGAGTCGAAGCGGCTCAACGACCGCCGCGGCCCCATGGTGATCATCTCGGCTTCCGGGATGCTCTCCGGCGGACGCATCCTGCACCATCTGAAGCGGCGCCTTCCCGACTCCTCGACGACGCTCGTGTTCGTCGGATACCAGGCGGAAGGGACGCTGGGGCGGCGCATCCTCTCGGGGGAGCGCGAGGTGACCATCCACGGAGAGCGTGTCATCGTGAGCGCGCGGGTGCGTTCGATCCCGGCGCTGTCGGCGCACGCCGACCAGCGGGGCCTCCTGGATTGGATTGCGGGCCTGAAGGAACGTCCGCGCCGGGTCTTCCTCGTGCACGGCGAAGAGGAGCCGCGACGCGCCCTGGCGGAGGCCATGCGCGCGCGGTTCGGCTGGGACGCCGCGATGCCCGCCGAGGGCGACTCGATGGAGCTCCCGCGGACATGAGCGGCCCGCCGCCCCCACGGGTCAACGGCGCGCCGCGCGCCCGGCCGAGCACCCAGGTCTTCGCGGTCGCGGGCCGAGACGTCTTCCGCGAGGCTTTCCGCGGGTTCAAGGCGGATCGCGGCGCGGACCTCGCAGGCTCTCTGGCGTTCTCGACCATCCT
>DATBIJ010000057.1:0-7094 GCA_036557025.1 Thermoanaerobaculia bacterium
TCGGGAGCGGCTGGGCGCTGTGTCTCCTGCCGATCGCGTTCGGGACGCTGTTTCTCTGGGCGGCGTGGCGCTGGATGGATCGGCTCTTCGGACGCGGAGCCGGCCTCCTGGCGCTGGCCCTCCTGGCCCTGATGCCCCAGCTCGTGCTGCTGACGGCGGAGCTGCGCGGCTACTCGCTGCTGCTCTGCCTCGCGGCGGCGTCGCTCGCCGCGCTGGAGCGGGGCCTCCAGGAGTCGTCGCCGCGGTGGATCGCAATCGCCGCCGCGCTGGCGGCGCTGATGATGCTGACGCACTACGCCGCCGTGCGTGTCGTCGGGGCGATGTTCCTCTACGGGGCTCTCCGGATCGCGGCGGCGCGCGGGCCGTCCCGGGTCGCCCGGGCCTGGGGCTTCGGGCAGGCGCTGCTGGGCGGGATGTTCCTGCTGCAGTACCGCTGGCAGGTCTCCCACCTTCGCGGCGGCACACTCGAGTACGAGGCCCAGAGCGACTGGCTGAAAGCGAGCTACTTCCGCCCCGGCGAGGAGGGCCTGCTCGCCTTCCTCGCGCGGCAGACCGCGGCGGTCTTCGACTTCCTCTTCCTGACGCGCGGGGCGGCCGTTCCGGCGTTCCTGCTGGCGCCGTTTCTCATCGCCGCCGCCGGCGGGGTGCTTCGAATCTATCCCTACTCGGGCAGCCGCCACTCGATCGACCTCGCGCTCTTCGCCGCCGCGGCGATCGCCTTCGCGCTCTCGCGGCTGTCCGGCCCCCGGCTGTGGCCGGCCCTGCTCCTGGCGGCAGCCCTCCTTCCCGGCGCCCTGGCCGTGGTCTGGTGAGAGGACGCGGGCCGACGGATAGAATCGGGACGTGGCGAGAACCCCGGAGATCCTGCAGAAGACGCTGGCGGGCGAGCGGCTGTCCCCGGCGGACGCCGTCGTCCTCCTCGAGGAGGGCGACCTGCTCGCCCTGGGCGCCGCGGCGAACGCGGTCCGCAACCGCCACAACGACCCGCGCGTGGCGACCTACATCGTCGATCGCAACATCAACTATACGAACGTCTGCGTCTATCGCTGCAAGTTCTGCGCGTTCTACCGCCCCTCCAGCAAGGACCCGGAAGCCTACGTCCTCTCCTTCGATGAGATCGGCCGCAAGATCCAGGAGACGATCGACCTCGGCGGCACGGGAATCCTTCTGCAGGGAGGCGTGCACGCGGAGCTGCCCTTCACCTTCTACGAGGAGATGTTTCGCTTCATCCGAAGCCACTTCCCGACGATCCACCTCCACGCCCTCTCGGCGCCCGAGGTCTACTTCCTCCAGAAGATCACGCGCTGGAGCATGCGGGACGTGATCGCGCGGCTGCGCGACGCCGGGCTGCAGTCGATCCCGGGCGGCGGTGCGGAGATCCTCGAGGACTCCGTACGAAAGCGCATCTGGTCGCTGACCAAGGCTCCCACCGACAAGTGGGTCGAGGTCCACGAGAGCGCGCATTCCCTGGGCATGCGCACCACCGCCACCATGATGTTCGGCGTGGGGGAGACCTACGCCGATCGCGTCGCGCATTTCGCGGTCGTGCGGGACCTGCAGGACCGCACCGGCGGCTTCACCGCCTGGATTCCCTGGACGTTCCAGCACGAGAACACGGCGCTCGACGGCGAGATCGAGGAGGCCGGCGGCTTCGAGTACCTCAAGACGCTCGCGGTCTCGCGGCTGTTTCTCGACAACATCCGACACGTCCAGGGCTCCTGGGTCACGCAGGGCCCGAAGATCGGACAGGTCTCGCTGTCGTTCGGGGGCGACGATCTGGGCTCGATCATGATCGAGGAGAACGTCGTCTACGCCGCCGGCGCGCGCAACCGCATGACGCAGGATCAGATGCGTCATCTGATCGCCGACGCCGGCTACGAGCCGGTCCAGCGGCGAACGCTCTACGACGCCTGCAAAGAAGCCTGCTGCCAGGCGCCGATTCCCGAGCCCAAGGCGGGCCTCTCCGCCGCCCTGCCCGTCCACGCCGACGCAATCGATGCTTCGGTAGCATCCGCGTGAGGCTCCGTAAGTGACTTCGGACAAAGGATTTATGACCTGCATGGGGCGACCTCTCGACAAGACTCGCGAGCGGGCGTACCCTCACGTCAAGCCGAAAAAGAGAGAGTAGTCATGCAGATCGGACGGGGGGCTACCCGGGTGGCGGGGGACTCGCTGGAGATCGTTCGTACGGTCTTTCGCGAATCGCTGGGTCTCGTGCACTCGACGCTGACGCGCACGTATCACCTCGAGGTCGAGACGGCGCGCGACGTCGAAAAGGAGCTCTACCGCTGGTTCGAGCGCTTCTGCCAGCGCGAAGGCTCGCCGTCACCCTGGGAGTGCCGCGACTCTCTCCTCGTGATGGCTTGCGCCTATGCCCGGGAACGCCAGCGCCGCCGTGTCGAGACCGGCGAGATCGAGTTCCGCGAAGCCCTGGACCGGACCCTGCGCCGCGACCCCATCGAGATCGCCCGCGAGGTCTCGCGCCCGCTGCGGCTGCTCTACCACCGCCTCCACGAGCCGCTCGGGACGGCGGCCGGCCAGAACCCCAGCCCGCTCGGCGCGTAAGCGGGCGGACGCCTCTCGGCGATCCTCATCGGCCCGACGCCGCCGCCCGCGGTGAGATGAGCGCCCGCTCTTTCTGCCAGCAAGACCCCATCCAGAATCCCAGGATCAGCAGCACGACGCCTCCCGCGGCGCGCAGCGCGACCCGGGTCTTGCGTCGCTTCCAGGGGGGCTCGGAGCGGAAGCGGACGCGCTCGGCCGCCTGGGCCGTCTGCTCCGCGAGCCAGGCGCGCAGATCCAGGGCGAGATCCCGCGCGCTCTGATAGCGGTCGGCGGGATCCTTCTCGAGGCTGCGGAAGACGAAGGCCCGCAAGTCGGGCGCGATCTTCAGGGCGTCCTCGCTCTTGTCGGGCCGGTCGTTGAGGACGGCGCCCAGCGTCTCGATGGGGGAATCGCGCAGGAACGCGCGCCGTCCCGTGAGCATCTCGAAGAAGACCGCACCGAGCGCGAAGACGTCCGCTCGCCCGTCGACCGACTTGCCGCGGACCTGCTCGGGCGCCATGTAGCCGGCGGTCCCGACCACGAACTGACCGCTGATCGAGGGGAAGGTCTCGCGGGAGCCGCGGGTCTGCCGGGAGCCCTTGGGCCGCTCGATGCGCGCGACGCCGAAGTCCAGGATCTTGGCGCGGCCGTCCGGCGTGAGGACGACGTTGTCGGGCTTGATGTCGCGATGAATGATCCCGCGGTCGTGGGCGGCGGCCAGCGCCTCCGCCATCTGCGCGGCGATATCGACGGCGCGCTTGGGAGCGAGCGGACCGGAGGCGATGCGGTCTCCCAACGACTCGCCCTCGATCAGCTCGGTCGCGGCCCACGGCACGCCCTTGTGCGTGCCGGTGTCGTGGATCGCGACGATGTTGGGATGGTTGATCGCCGCGATCGCGCGCGTCTCGCGCTCGAAACGACGAAGGCTGTCGACGTCTTCCGCGTGCGAGTCGGGCAGCAGCTTCAGCGCCACCTCGCGGCGCAGGCGCACGTCCTTCGCGCGGTAGACCTCTCCCATTCCCCCCTTGCCGAGGGGCGCGAGGATCTCGTAGGGACCGACCAGCTCGCCGGGTTGAAGCGCCATTTCGGAGCAATAAGTTAACAGAGGCCGGGATCGCGCCGAGCACGTCGCGTAGACTCGGCGTATGGAGATCTGGCTCCTGCGCCACGCGATGGCCGAGGAGCGGGCGAGCTCCGGACGCGACGAGGACCGCGTGCTGACTTCCGAAGGCCGGTCGCGCGCCGAGGCCGTCGCCCGAGGTCTCGCGGCGCTGGAGCCCGGGATCGAGGCCGTGGTCACGTCCCCCTACCGGCGCGCCCGGCAGACCGCGGAGCCCGCCGCGAAGGCCCTGGGTCTCTCGGCCCGGATTCGAGAAAGCGAGGCCCTGGAGCCCGGATCCGACCCGGAAAGGATCCTGGAAGAGCTCGCCGGGGAGGAGGCCTCCTCGATCCTCCTGGTGGGCCACCAGCCCCATCTCGGGGCCCTGCTGGGCCTGCTGGTCGGCGGAAAGGGCCTGGAGATCCCGCTGAAGAAGGCCGCCGTCGCGCGAGTCGAGGTCTCGGGGCGCTGGCGCGGAGATCTGCGCGCCCTGCTGCCGGCGCGGGTACTGGAGCGGCTTTCGTAGAGGCTCCCGGCGCCTTCCCACGCCCTTGACGCGCCTCTCATAGAATCCCCGGACCGCTCTCGAAGGAGGACCTCACATGGGCAAGCTCGGCTGCGTGGTCGCGATCGTCATCGGGCTCCTGGTGCTCGGCCTCATCGTCATGAAGGACTACAACAAGCTCGTGGGCCTTCGGGAAGACGTCAACAAGAAGTGGGCCGACGTCGAGAGTCAATACCAGCGCCGCGCGGACCTCGTGCCGAACCTGGTGGCGACGGTCCAGGGTGCGGCGTCGTTCGAGAAGGAGACGTTCCAGGCCGTTGCCGAGGCGCGTGCCTCGGTGGGGCGCGCTCAGCTTCCCGCGCAGGAGGCGCCCGATGACCCGGCCGCGCTGGCGCGCTACGAGCAGGCGCAGGCCCAGCTCGGGTCGGCGTTGCAGCGCCTGCTCGTCGTGGTCGAGCGCTATCCCGAGCTGAAGGCGAACGCGAACTTCCGAGACCTCCAGGCCCAGCTCGAGGGGACCGAGAACCGCATCAACGTCGCGCGCACCGACTTCAACCAGTCGGTCCAGGGGTACAACACCACGCTGAAGAGGTTCCCGACCGTGCTCGTGGCCCGCATCCTCGGATTCAAGGAGAAGGCGTACTTCCAGGGCGCGCCGGGCTCGGACAAGGCTCCGGCCGTTCAGTTCAACTTCGGCGGCCAGCCGACGCCGGCGCCCGCCCCTGCTCAGTAGCTCGTTGACGGCCCGCGTGGCCGGGCGCTTTCGGCGTCCGGCCGCGTTCCGCGGGAGCGCGCTGGCGGCGCTCCTCCTGGTCCTGCCGGCCGCCGGCCTGCCGCAGGCGGCCTCGGACGCCTTCATTCCGCCGGCGCCGGTGCGCTACGTCACCGACGGCGCGAACGTCCTCCCGATGGAGGCGGAAGACGCGCTCAACGCGAAGCTCGAGCAATTCGAGAAGGACACCTCCAACCAGATCCTCGTCTGGACTGCGCCGACGATTCCCGGCGGGCTCGACATCGCGGACTTCGGCCTGCGCGCCGGGCGCAAGTGGGGCGTCGGCCAGGCCGACCGCAAGAACGGCGCGGTGCTGTTCGTCTTTCCGGAGGATCGGAAGGCCCGCATCGAGGTCGGCTATGGCCTCGAGGGCGTGATTCCCGACGCGATCGCCAAGCGGATCATCGACGAGCAGGCGATCCCGCACTTCCGAGAAGGGGATTACGCCGCGGGCATCACGGCGGCGGCCGAGGGCCTGATGGCCGCCTCGAAGGGGGAGTACAAGGGAACCGGGACCACGGTCGCAGGGCGCGGGGGACAGGGGCGCCGGCAGCGCAACGACATGTGGATCGGCTGCCTCTTCTTCACGCTGTTCTTCCTGCTGCCGCTGATCTTCTCGATGCGCCGGGGCTGGCGGAACTACCGCCGGGGCGGCTGGAGCCGCGGCCCCTGGTTCGTCGGCTGGGGCGGCAGCGGCGGCGGGTTCTCCTCCGGCGGCGGCGGATGGTCCTCGGGCGGCGGCGGCTTCTCCGGGGGCGGAGGATTCTCGGGTGGGGGCGGCTCCTTCGGCGGCGGCGGCGCTTCGGGGAGCTGGTGATGTCCTTCTTCGATCAGCTCGACAACGAGCGCATCGTGAAGGCGATCGGAGACGCGGAACGCGCGACCGCCGCGGAGATCCGCGTCCACATCACGCGACGCCGCCCCGTGGACATCGAGGCGTACGCGAAAGTCCGCTTCGAGAGGCTCGGGATGACCCGCACCGCCGCGCGCAACGGCGTCCTGATCTACGTCGCCCCCAACATCCGGAAGTTCGAGATCCTGGGAGACACGGGCATCCACGAAAGGGCCGGCCAGGCCTTCTGGGACGCGGTCGCGGGCGAGATGGCGGAGCTCTTCCGCGAGGGGCGCGTCAACGAAGCGATCGTCCGGGGGATCGCGAGAGCCGGAGAGGAGCTTGCGAAGCACTTCCCGCGGCAGGCCGCCGACGTCGACGAGCTTCCCAACGTCGTCGACGAGGAGCACGAGGAGTAGATCCTCCGCAGAAACCCTTCCAGGGTAGGGACTTGGAGGGATCCTCCGAGTCGGAAGACCAGAGCGAAACGAAGGGCGGCCGCCTTGACAGCCCCCTTTATTTCCTTATACTTCGCCGTTCCTTCCGTGGAGGCTTCCGGATCATGTATGCCATCGTGCGAGCGGGTGGAAAGCAGGTAAAGGTCTCTCCGGGCGACGTCGTCCGGATCGAGAAGCCCTCCGGCAAAGCCGGCAAGGGCGATTCCGTCAAGCTGAAGGACCTCGTGCTCGTCTCGGGGGAGAAGGGCGTCAAGATGGGGGCCGATGCGCTCAAGGGCGTCACGGTCACCGCGACGGTCGTCTCGCCCGTGAAGACTCGCAAGGTCATCGTGTTCAAGAAGAAGCGGACGAAGCAGTACCGCCGCACGAAGGGGCACCGCCAGACCATGGTGGACGTCCGCATCGACGCGATCGAGGGATAAGTCATGGCACACAAAAAGGGACAGGGCTCTTCGCGCAACGGCCGCGACTCGCAGTCGCAGCGGCTCGGGGTCAAGCGCTTTTCCGGACAGCTCGTGTCGGGCGGCTCGATCCTCGTCCGCCAGCGGGGCACGAAGTTCTTCCCCGGCCCCAACGTCGGCCGCGGCAAGGACGACACCCTCTTCGCCAAGGTCACCGGCGTGGTCGTCTACAAGGACCGCGGCCGTCACGGACGGACGATCTCGATCGAGCCGGTCTCCGCCTGAGTCGGTAGGGGGTAGGGGGCAGGCGGTAGGGGGGAAGACGATCCCACCCCCTTCCCTCTTCTCCTTTCCCCTTCCCCCTCCCCCCGCCCGTCTCCCCATGTTCATCGACACCGCCGAGATCCGCGTGAAAGCGGGCGACGGCGGCGACGGCTGCGTCGCGTTCCGACGCGAGAAGTTCGTGCCGCGCGGCGGTCCTTC
>DATBIJ010000058.1:0-5264 GCA_036557025.1 Thermoanaerobaculia bacterium
AAAAGGCCGGCGCGCGCCGGATGACGTAGGCGAGGCAGGCGAGAATCGCCGTGCCGACGACCGCGGCGAGCACGACGGGTCCGAGTCGGTCGTGATTCTCCTTCAGGAAGAGCCCCAGGCCGGTGGCCGCGAGCAGGACGCCGCCGTAGAGAAGAAGGCGAAGCACGGCGCGGACCGAGACGAGGTCGCCCCGGGCGACCGGAGCCAGGGCATCCGCCTCCGCGTCGGTGAGGACGCCTTGCAGACGAAGCCTTTCGATGGCGGCGACGACGTCGGGGTTCGTGCGCCGATCCTATCTCCAAGGGTCCTCGTCGTCAGACCATCTCGCCGAAGAGGTCAGGAAGCAGAATGGAGATCTGCTCCGGCGAGCGTCAGCCCGGCGAGACCTTCAGGAGCAGCTTGCCGCTGATGGTCCGGCTCTCGAGCCGGCGATGGGCTTCGTCGGCGTCGGCGAGGGGTATCTCTGCCGCGATGGTGACGCGCAGCGTACCGTCGAGGACGGCGCCAAGCACTTCGCCGGCTCGCCACTCGAGCTCGTCGCGCTGTGCGATGTAGTGCCCGAGCGTGGGGCGTGTCAAGAAGAGCGACCCACGCTGGTTGAGCACCTGGGGATCGAGCGGCGCGACCGCCCCGCTGGACTGGCCGAAGAGCACGAGCATTCCGCGCCGGGCCAGGGAGTCGAGGCTGCCCTCGAAGGTGTCGCGCCCGACGGAGTCATAGACGACCTCGACGCCGCGGCCGCCCGTAAGCCGGCGCACGTGCGGCGCGAAGGCCTCGCGCCCGTAGAGGAGGACCTCATCGGCCCCGGCCGCGCGCGCGCGGGAGGCCTTCTCCTCCGTCGAAACGGTCCCGATCACGCGCGCCCCGCGCTTCTTGGCGAGCTGAACGAGCAGGAGCCCCACGCCGCCCGCGGCCGCGTGCACGAGACACGTCTGCCCCGGCTCGAGCGGGAACGTCGACGACGCGAGGTAGTGGGCCGTCATGCCCTGCAGCATCGCGGCGGCCGCCTGTTCGGTCGCGAGGCCGTCCGGCACGCGAACCAGCATCGCCGCCGGGACGATCAGCTTCTCCGCATAGGAGCCGGCGACGAATGCCCAGGCCACACGGTCGCCCGGGCGCACCTGCGTCACGCCGTCGCCGACGACCTCGACGGTGCCGGCGCCCTCCCTGCCGGGAACGAAGGGCAACGGCTGTGGGTACTGTCCCGTGCGGTGGTAGACGTCGATGTAGTTGACGCCCGCGGCCTCGACGCGCACGCGCGCTTCTCCGGGGCCGGGAACGGGGTCGGGGAGGTCCTCGAGGCGCAGGACCTCCGGGCCGCCGGTCGCCCGGACGAGGATCGCCTTCATGGTGTCAGGCGTCGTTGCGCCGCTCGAACGCCTCGCACTGGCGGATCGGCTGGGGCGGATACGTTCGCAGCCGTCGGCAGTAGAGGAAGGTCGAGCGGCGCGTCGTGATGAAGCGCGCCCAGAGGCACTCGTGGCAGTGGCTCTCGGGAAAGAAACTCTCGCGAGAGGGCCGGGCGTTCGGCTTCCCCTCGATCTCCACCATGACGGCGGCGATTATCTCCGACGGACTCGAGCGCGCAAGAAAAAGAAGGCGGGCGCCCGGAACCCCGGGCGCCCGGGAGGGAGGGAATGTTGCCGTGGATCCCCGGACCTACCGGCTCGCCATCGAGGCCGCCGCCGGGGACGACAGCGCCTCGACCTTGTGGAGCTTCCAGCCGCCGTTGGAACGTCGCCAGGTTTCCCGCGCCGAGGCAGAGCCGGCGCCCGGCGTCACGACCGCGACGACCTTGCCGGCCTCGAAATCGAACTTGTCGATGCGGGTCTTGGTGCGGGTCGAGAGCGCCTGCGCGAACGATTCCTTGCTCACCGCCGTGCCGTCGGGCGTCGTCGCCTGAAAGTCCTCGGCGAGGTACCCGCCGACCGCCTTCGCGTCCTTGAGGGCCGCGGCTTCGTCCAGGCTCTTGTAGGTGCTGCGAATCTGCGAGAGCGCGGTCTGCGTGTCGAGTCCGGTGTTGGAGACGCTGGCGCAGGCCGTGGCCAGGAGGGCCGCCGCGCCGAGCGCCGACAGGAACCGAAGAGAACGGGTCATCGAAGAACCTCCTTGCTCGATCGGAGATACGAACTTCCCGAAGGAGGTTTCGTCCTTCCCGGCAATCCGTTGGGACAAACGGCCGTGGAGACGGCTCGTGGGTCGAAACGGCACACGCGACCGCCGCTCAACGGCGTCCGGCGCGCCCGAGGCTAGTTGACCGGCTCTGAGGAGGAGGCGGCCTCTTCGGCAAACGGCGAGGCGTGGTGGTGCACCATCCGCCAGCCTTGCTCTTCGCGTCGGAAGAGGTTCGTCGCCTGCATCCGGGCGGCCTCCCCTTGCGCCGCGACGGCCGGCCGAATGACCTCGAGGCAGGCGACCAATGCCAGCGCCCCCTCGGTGGAGACACGCACCCGCTCGCAAGTCACGGTCCAGGAGCGCGCGTTGGCGAAGATGTTCTGCCAGGAGCGGCGCACCTCGTCCCAACCGTCGAGCCGGTGCCACCCTGGATGGACGCAGCTGACGTCCTCGCCGTGGCTCCAGACGCGGTCCATCTCCGAGATCTCGCGGCGCTCCAGCGCGCGATAGAAGGCGAGGTTGGCCGCGATGACGCCGCGCTCGCCGGCGTCCCCCGTCACCGGGCCGTTCCCGCCGTCCGGACGTTCTGGTGTAATTCGTCCCCGCCGTGCCGCACGCTCCACCTTTCCGCCCACGGGAGACGCCGCGCGTCCTTCCCGCCGCGCGGATCATTTCACAGCGATGAGCGACGACACCGCGATCGGCGGCGGCGGGGGCCGCTTCCCGACGACACAGCGCTCGGCCGTTCTCGCGACGCGAAGCGCCGACGGCGCGGAGCGCGAGCGCGCGATCGCCCGGCTGCTGGAGACCTACTGGAAGCCCGCCTACAAGTACGTCCGCGTGAAATGGAACGCCGGCAACGAGGATGCGAAGGATCTCGTCCAGAGCTTCTTCACCCGCTCGCTCGAGAAGGGGTTCTTCGACCGCTGGGAGCCCGAACGCGGGAGCTTCCGCGGGTACCTGCGCCTCTGCCTCGACGGGTTCGTCTCCAACGAGCGCAAGTCTGCGAGCCGCCAGAAGCGCTCGCCCGGGTCCCCGCTGCTGTCCCTGGACTTCGAAGAGGCCGAGGGCGAGCTCGCGACGCGCGACATCGCCGACTCCGTCTCCCCCGAGGAGTACTTCCGGCAGGAGTGGGTGCGAAGCCTCTTCGCCGCGTCGCTCGAGCGCCTGCGGGAGGAATGCGCACGGCGCGGCCGAGAGCTGCCCTGGCGACTCTTCGAGCGCTACGACGTCGACCCCGATCCGGAGGGAAAGCCGACCTATGCCGAGCTCGCCGCGCAGTTCCAGGTGCCGGTGACGACCGTGACCAACCACCTCTTCTGGGCCCGGCGGGAGTTCCGGCGCCTCGTCCTCGAGCGGCTGCGCGAGATCACCGGCAGCGAGCGAGAATTCCGCGAAGAGGCCCGCGCGGTGCTCGGCGTGGACGTGCCGTGACATCGCTCTCCGACGAGGCGCTGACGCGCCTGCGCACGGCGGCCTCCGGTGCCTCCGACGCCTCCTCGCGCTATCTGCTGCTGCGCGAGCTGGGGCGCGGCGGCATGGGAACGGTCTGGCTCGCCCACGACTCGGAGCTGGACCGCGAGGTCGCCCTGAAGGTGATCCGCGAGGGCTCCGACACGAGCGCCGACGCCGCCGAGCGCCTCGCGCGCGAGGCGCGGATTCTCGCGCGTCTGGAGCACCCCGGGATCGTCCCCGTCCACGACGTCGGCCGCCTGCCGGACGGCGCGCTCTTCTACGTCATGAAACGGGTCGAGGGCGAGCGTCTCGACCGCCACTTCCCGCTCGAGGCGCCCCTCTCCGAGCGGCTGCGGCTCTTCCAGCGGCTCTGCGAAACCGTCGCGTTCGCCCATGCGCACGGCGTGGTCCACCGCGACCTGAAGCCCGAGAACGTGATGGTGGGCCGCTTCGGCGAGGTCCTCGTGCTGGACTGGGGCGTCGCCAAGGTCCTCGCCGACGGCGAGGCGCCGCGGCCATCCGCCGGCGGCGCGCCGCGGCCCGGCGAGACCGCGGAAGGCACGGTGCTGGGCACGCTCGAGTACACCTCCCCGGAACAGCTCGAGGGACGCGTCGAGGAGATCTCCGCGCGGTCGGACATCTTTGCGCTCGGGGCGATCCTCTACTTCCTCACCGCGCGCCGCGCCCCGTTCGCCGACCGCGGAAAAGAGCGCGCCGCGCCGGGCGGAGCGCGGCGGCCGCCGCTCCCGCTGCGCCGCGTCGACTCGAGCCTGCCGAAGCCGCTCGAGGCGATCGTGACCCGCGCCATGGCACCCGAGCCCGCGCAGCGCTACGCCTCCGCCGAGGCGCTGGGAGAAGACATCGCGCGCCTCGTCGACGGGCTGCCGGTCTCGGCACACCGGGAGAACTTGCTCGAGCGGACGGGACGGCTGTTTCGTCGGCACCGCGTCGCCGCGACGCTGATCCTCGTGTATCTGGCCGTGCGGGTGCTGATCCTGGCGGTCGGCGGTCGCTGAGCCCCTCAGCCCTCCGTCCGCAGCCCGCGCTCCGCCTCCCGAGCCTGGCGCCGGCCCGCCTCGATGTTCACGGGGATCAACAGAACCCCGCCGACGAGGAAGAAGACGACGACCGACAGGATCGAGAGCCGCGTCGAGCCGGTGGCCGCGATGATGACCGCGACCAGCGCGGGCCCGAAGATCCCGGCAAACTTCTCGAAGACCGCGAAGAAGCCGAAGAACTCCCCCGACTTGTGCTTCGGGATCATGCTGGCGAACAGCGAGCGGGAGAGCGCCTGCGTCCCCCCCTGGACCATCCCGACCAGCAGCGCCAGCACGAGGAAGTGGGTCGCGGTCTTCATGAAGAACGCGACGAGCGAGATCCCCGCGTAGGCCGTCAGGCCCAGGAGGATCGCCGGCTTGGGCCCGATCCTCCCGGCGAGGGCACCGAAGAGGAAGGAGAAGGGAACGCCGACGAACTGGACGAGCAGGATCGAGAGGATCAGCGCGCTCTGCGGGATCCCGATCTCGTCGCCATAGATCGCCGCCATCCGGATAATCGTGCCGATCCCGTCGTTGTAGATCAGGAACGCGAGGAGGAAGAGAAACGCGTCGCGGTGGCTTCGCAGCTCGCGGAAGGTTTCTCCCAGCCGCGTGAACGCGACCCGGACCGGGTTGTCCCCGCGCCGCTCGTCGGCT
>DATBIJ010000059.1:0-4795 GCA_036557025.1 Thermoanaerobaculia bacterium
TTGCGCGCGCGGGCCGCCTTGCGGGCGGCGAGCGCCGCTTCTTTCTTTTCGCGGGCGCGGGCGCGCGCCTCTTCCTCGTGCCGCACGAGGCGGTCGACGAGCTCCGCCTCCGTGACGACCGTCGCCTGCGGAAGCCGACGGCGGATCGCCTCGAAGCGCTCGTCCGGAACGCGCAGGAGGTAGAACGCGGCCTCGCGCGTCTCCTTGGCCTTGGCGAGATAGTCGGCCGTCTCCAGCACGTGCGAAGGCGCCTGCGAGAAGTCGATCGCGATCGCGTAGGGCTTTTCGCGCTTGGCGAGCTCGTAGAAGGTCGGCCAGATCGGGGCGGACACCACGAGGTGGGCGCCGCTCTTCGATAGCCCCGCGACGCGCTTCGTGCGCTCGCCGCTCTCGTATTCGAGGTACAGAACGCTCATCAGGAGGGGGACTATAGCAAGGGCCGGCCAGGCGCCGGCGGCTACGCGAGGCTGTCGTCGCGGAAGTGCGAGCCGCGCGAGACGCGGTTGTCCGAGGCCGCGCGCCGGATCGCCAGGGCCGTGCGGACCCCGTTGCGCAGGCCCAGCAGGGCGTCGGACATCGTGCCGCGCCGGTAGAAGTCCTCGATCTCGGCCCGCAGCTCCACGAGGATCCGGCCCGCGCGATCCAACCGCTTCTGCGAGCGGCTCAGCCCGACGTAGTTCCACATCGTGTGCCGGATCACGGTCCAGTCCTGCGCGATCAGCGCCGGATCGACGGGCTCGCGCTCCGGCTGCCAGGGACGCACCGGCGGCGGCTCGCGTCGGCCGGGGCGCCGAACCTCCGCGGCCGCGGCCTTGCCCGCCCGCCATCCCCAGACGAGGCCCTCGAGCAGGGATGTCGAGGCGAGGCGGTTGGCGCCGTGCACGCCGGAGCAGGAGACCTCGCCGGCCGCCCGCAGGTGGCCGATCGAGGAGCGGCCGTCGGCGTCGACCGCGATTCCGCCGCAGGCGTAGTGCGCCGCCGGGACCACCGGCACCGGTCCGGCCGTCAGATCGAAGCCCAGCTCGAGGCATCGATGGAAGAGCGTCGGGAAGCGCTCCTTGATCCAGGCCGTCGGCTTGAAGGAGATGTCCAGGAGGACGAAAGGGTCGTCGCGCTCGAGCATGTGGCGGTGGATCGCTCGCGCCACGACGTCGCGCGGCGCGAGCTCCGCGGCCGGGTGCGCCGCGCTCAGGAACTCGCGTCCCGCGACGTCCAGGATCCGCGCCCCCTCGCCTCGCAGCGCCTCGGTCAACAGCAGTCGGCCCTTCGCGTGCACGAGCGCGGTCGGGTGGAACTGGACGTACTCGAGGTTGAGCAGCCGCGCGCCGACACGCTTGGCCATCGCGATTCCATCGCCGCGCGCTCCCGGAGGGTTCGTCGTGTGCAGGTAGACCTGCCCGAGTCCCCCCGTGGCGAGGATCGTCTCCGCGGCGCGCAGCGGGGCGACCTCGCCGCTCCGATCCAGCAGGTAGGCACCGACGACGGCGGCGGGGCGGTAGCGGTCGATCGGGTCCACGGAGTCGTGGTCGGGCGTGAGCAGGTCGACGGCGGTCGTGCTGGTTCGCCACTCGATGTTCTTCTCGGCGCGGCAGGCGGCGAGCATCGCCTGCTCGATCGGACGCCCCGTCTCGTCCTTCACGTGGAGGATCCGCGGGACGGTGTGACCTCCCTCGAGGGTCCAGTGGAAGGTGCCGTTCTCCTTGTCGAAGGGGATTCCCATCTCCTCGACGAAGAGCTTCTGGACAAGATCGGGCCCTTCTGTCGCGAGCCGCAGAACCGCGTCGGGCTCGCAAAGGCCCGCCCCCGCCTTCTCGATGTCCGCGGCCAGCGCTTCGGGCGAGTCGCCGGGCGGCCTTCCCACGATGCCGCCCTGCGCATAGAGCGTGTTGGATTCCTCCGCCGAGGTCGCTCGCGTCACCAGCGTCACCTCCATGCCCTCGCGCGCGGCCGCGAGCGCGGCGGCACAGCCGGCGACGCCCGTGCCGAGCACGAGGACCTCCGTCGCCGGCGCGCTCACTCGGGCTCGATCTCCAGCGAGATGTCGGCGGCGACGGGGGAGTGCGTCAGGCGCCCGACCGAGACGGCATCGGCGCCCGCCTCGGCGTAGCGGCGCACGGTGTCCTGGCGCATGTTGCCGGAGGCCTCGATCTGCGGAGGAGGCTCGCGGCGGCGCGCCTGCCGGACCCATTCCGCGACGGTCTCGGGGGTCTGGTTGTCGAGCAGGAGGCGCTCCGCGCCGGCCGCGAGGGCTCCCTCGAGATCTTCCTCGCTCTCGACCTCGACCTCGATCTCCAGACCCGGCGCTCCCGCGCGGGCCGCCGCGACCGCGGCCGCGGCGCCGCCGGCCAGGCGCCGGTGGTTGTCCTTGATCAGCACCAGCTCGGCGAGGTCGTAGCGGTGGTTGACGCCGCCTCCGTCGCGCACCGCCTGGCGGTCGAAGGGGCGCAGGCCCGGCGCGGTCTTGCGCGTGTCCAGGATGCGGCAGGGAGTCCCCGCGACCGCATCGACGAACGCGCGCGTCTCGGTCGCGATCCCGCACATCCGCTGGAGCAGGTTCAGGGCGACGCGCTCGGCGGTCAGCATGGCGCGCGCGCGTCCGCGCATCCGCGCGAGCACCGTGCCGGCGGCAACGCGCGTGCCCGCGGCCGCCTCGTCCGACCAGGAGAGCTGCGGGTCCATCAGCTCGAACACCCGCCGGGCGACCGGCAGCCCCGAGACGACGCAGGCGCTCTTCGCCACGAGAACACCCGCTGCGCGCGCGCCTGCCGGTACGCAGGTCTCGGTCGTGACGTCGCCGGTGCCGACGTCCTCCGAGAGGAACTCACGAAGCCGCGCGTCGAGCTCCGCGGATGAGAGGGACTCCATCGGCCGCGAAGATACCTTGGGGTCAGGTCTTTAGTTGTAAGTAAATCGCCAAGAAATCCTGACAAGCGGCCGCTGCAAGACCTGACCCCCGCTAGGACAGCTCCAACATCCTCAGCAGGGGTTTTTCCGCTGCCCTCCGGAGCTGCTCCGGCAGGACGATCTCCGGGCGCTCGTCGCGCAGACAGAGGTAGAGCTTCTCGAGCGTGTTGAGCTTCATGAAGGGGCACTCGTTGCAGCGGCACCCGTTGTCGGGAGGCACGGCGATGTACTCCCGATCCGGAGCGATCTTGCGCATCTGATGGATGATCCCTTCCTCCGTCGCGATGAGGAACCTCTTGCCCGGTGCCGTCGTCGCGTAGGAAAGGATCGAGCGCGTCGAGCCGACGTGGTCGGCGTGCCGCAGAACCGAGTCGGGACACTCCGGGTGAGCCGCGACCTTCGCGTCCGGGTACTGCGCCTTGAGCCTCAGGATCTCCTTCTCCGAGAACTGCTCGTGGACGATGCAGGTGCCCGGCCAGAGCGTCATGGCCCGGCCGGTCTTCTTCGCGAGGAACGCGCCGAGGTGACGGTCGGGAGCAAAGAGGATCTCCTTGTCCTTCGGGATCGAGGCGACGATCTTCTCGGCGTTGCTCGAGGTGACGATGATGTCGGAGAGCGCCTTCACCGCCGCGGAGCAGTTGATGTAGGTCAGCGAGACCGCGCCGGGGTGCGCCTCGCGCCACGCCTGGAATTGGTCGGGCGGGCAGGAGTTTTCCAGCGAGCAGCCGGCCTCCCAATCGGGCAGGACGACCTTGCGCGTGGGGTTCAGGATCTTCGCGGTCTCCGCCATGAACCGCACGCCGGCAAAGGCGATGATCGCCGCCTGCGACTTCTGGGCATTGCGCGAGAGATCCAACGAGTCGCCGACGAAATCCGCGAGATCCTGGATCTCCTCTTCCTGGTAGTAATGCGCCAGCAGCACCGCGTTTTTTTGTCGCTTCAGCCGGCGGATCTCCTCCTCCAGGTCCAGGGAAGGGTCGACGGAGGCGAGGTCCGGGGGAGCCGGCCGCAACGGGCCGGGCGGCGGAACCTGCGGCAGGGGCGGGGGATGAGGGGTGCTCATCGTCGAGGATCCTAACAACAGCTTCCCCGGCGGCTTCTTTCCCGCCCGGGAAGCCTCCATGGCATGCGTTTCGCTTTCGTACAAGACTTCGACGTGAGCTCCAACCCGATCCACCAGCGTTTCAACCTCCGCGGCTTGCTGCTGCTCGCGGGTCTCGTGGCGGTCGCCGCCCTCGAGATCTGGGCGATCTCGGCGGCCATCGACGCGCTCCGCTAGCCTTCCGCCGGGGCGGCCCCGCCCCGATTCCGTTTGCTTTCCCGGCCCGGTATAGTCCGGCCATGGCCACCGAGGTAGAGGCCGGGAAATATCACGGCCTCGACGCGGCGCGTCTGGTCGCCGCCTACCGCAACATCTATCTGAGCCGTAAGGTGGATGACCGCGAGATCCAGCTCAAGCGGCAGAACAAGATCTTCTTCCAGATCAACAGCGTCGGCCACGAAGCGGTGACCACCGCGGCCGGAATGGTCCTGCGACCGGGCTACGACTGGTTCGACTGCTACTACCGCGACCGCGCCCTGTGCCTCCAGCTCGGCGTGACGCCCTACGAGATGTTCCTGCAGGCCGTCGGCGCGAAGGACGACCCCGCCTCCGCCGGCCGGCAGATGCCGTCGCACTGGGGATCCAAACGCCTGAACATCATCTCCAAGAGTTCGTGCACCGGAACGCAGTTCCTGCACGCCGTCGGCGCCGCCGAGGCCGGCTGGAGAAAGTCCCTGATTCCGGAGCTTGCCCAAAAGGGAGGCTTCCATGAGGACGAGGTCGTCTATGTCTCCGGCGGGGAGGGGCAGACCTCGGAAGGAGAGTTCTGGGAGTCGCTCTCGAGCGCCT
>DATBIJ010000060.1:0-1601 GCA_036557025.1 Thermoanaerobaculia bacterium
CCCGAGGCCGCCGGGATTCGCGCCCTCATCGACGGCATCGTGCGATCGCATGCCGCGGACACGCGCCGACTCGAGGCGGGGCTGGAGCTCTTCGACGTGCTCTACGCTTCTCTGCGCGACGCCCCGGCGGCGCCGCCGCGAGGACGCCGGCCTCGCGCAAACCGACGATCTCCGCGCGGGCGGTGATGACTCGCGCCACCCGGGAAGATTACGGAGCCTGCGCGAGCGCCAGCCAGTGCGGCGGAGCGTCGAGGCGGCGGGGTCGCGGCGCGGGCTCGTCTCGGACGGTTCGAATGCGGGATCCCTGTGATCGTCTCATGGGCGTCGCCGGGCGCAAGCCCACGTCCCGACCGATGAAGCGGCCCGTCATCGCAGCGAATACGTTCATGGAACCTCCCATGCTTTCGATCCGTCGTTGTTCCCGGAGCTCCTTCTCGTGGCGACGAGAGAAGAGACCCTGTCCCGCGAGCGCTCCGGAGAGCCCGAGGAACATGTCCCACTGCGTGTCCCAGGGATCGCCCTGTGTCGCGAGAAACGCCGACGCGTCGGCGCCGATCGCTTCGGCGGTTCCCCACTCGAGCAGCTCGTAGAAGGCGCTCCCGGCGAGGCAGGAGAGGGTCACCAGGAGAAACAGCCAGCCACCGGGCCGAAGGCCCGCCTTCCTCCGCAGGATTTCGCGCGCGAGCAACGCCGGCACGAGGCCGCCGACGAAGTGCACGACACGGTCGAAGTGGTTTCGGGAGAGATCCAGCGCGTCGCGAACGGCCATGCCCGCGGGAACCTGCGAGAAGGTGTAGTGCGCACCGACGGTCAGAAGGATCGCGTGAAGAAACAAGAGTCGATACACGAGGGCCGTCAGCGGGAACCGCCGGCGGGTCGCGATCAGGATCGGGACGCCCAGAAGGATGGGCGCCGTTTCCAGGATCCACGTCGCCCGGTCCTTCGGCGCGATCCCGGAGAGAAGGATCGCGGCGAGGAGGATCGCGAGCAGGACCGCCGGCTCGGCGACGCGGGACACGCTCGTGGCGGGTGGGTATGAACCGTCGCGCGGGCCCCATGTCGGTACCGGGGCTACCGTGTGCATCGAGGCGCCCTCCTGAAAGGAGCCTGCGCCCGACCGCCGGCGCCACCCTGATGCAAACGAACTAGCCGGCCCGGCTCCCCTCGCCTCCCGATCGGGCGGTGACGGCCCGGAACTGATTTCGGCCCGCGAACTTGCCCTCGTAGAGGGCGCGGTCGGCGAGGCCGAAGATGTTGAAGTCCGGCGGGGGCGCGATCGCCGTGGCGACGCCGATGGTCACCGTGACGGGATAGGTCGCCCCCTGGTGCTCCACCGGGCTCACGCGCACTTTCTCCACGATCTCGCGAGCCAGCCGGGCCGCGGCATTCTCGTCCGCCCCCGGCATCAGGATCGTGAACTCGTCGCCTCCCCATCGCGCCGCCAGATCGTCCGATCGCTTCGACTCCCGCACCAGCCGCGCGATGTGGCGCAGCGAAGCGCTCCCCACCTGATGGCCCCAGCGGTCGTTGACGGACTTCAGCGAGTCCAGATCGATCAAAAGCAGAGAGACCGGCTCACCGCGGGTCCCCGCATGCTCGAT
>DATBIJ010000061.1:0-9469 GCA_036557025.1 Thermoanaerobaculia bacterium
CGGATGCAGGAGATCTTCCGCACGATCGAGCGGATCGGCAAGGTTTCCACGACCGTCCTGATCACGGGCGAGAGCGGCACCGGCAAGGAGCTGATCGCGCGCGCGATCCACTGGAGCTCGATACGCAAGGAGCGCAAGTTCGTCTCGATCAACTGCGGCGCGCTCCCGGAGACCCTGCTGGAGTCCGAGCTGTTCGGCCACGAGCGGGGCTCGTTCACCGGTGC
This sequence comes from Thermoanaerobaculia bacterium, assembly GCA_036557025.1. Taxonomy (GTDB): domain Bacteria; phylum Acidobacteriota; class Thermoanaerobaculia; order UBA5066; family Gp7-AA6; genus DATBIJ01. The sequence goes on from DATBIJ010000061.1 coordinate 225, forward strand.
GATCCGCGACAAGCGCGGCCTCTTCGCCGAGGCGGACGGCGGGACGCTCTTCCTCGACGAGATCTCCGAGACCACGCCGACCATGCAGGTCAAGCTGCTCCGCGCGATCCAGGAGAAGGTCATCCGCAAGGTCGGCGGCAACGACGAGACCAGCGTCGACGTGCGCATCATCGCGGCGACGAACAAGGATCTCGTGGATCTCGTCGCGGAGGGGAAGTTCCGCGAGGACCTCTTCTACCGAATCAACGTGATCCCGATCGCGCTGCCCCCGCTGCGCGCGCGGATCGAAGACATCGCCCCGCTGACCCAGCACTTCATCGCGAAGGTCTGCCGCGAGCAGCGGATCCCGGAGAAGAAGATCTCGACGGAGGCGATGCGTCTGCTCGAGGCGTACCCCTGGCCCGGCAACGTCCGCGAGCTGGAGAACACCCTGGAGCGCACGGTGGCCCTCGAGGCCGGCGGCATCATCACGGCCACCAGCCTGCCCGAGGCGATCGCGCTGGGCGTGCGGACGCGCGTGCCGGACTTCGAGAGCCTGCCCCCGGAGGGACTGGATCTGGAGGCCTACCTCGAGGCCGTGGGGAAACGGCTCATGCGCGAGGCGCTCGACCGCTGCGACGGGGTCCAGACGAAGGCGGCCGAGCTGTTGCGCATGTCTTTCCGCTCCTTCCGCTACTACGCGAAGAAGTACAACCTCGTGAAGAAGGAAGACCTCTACGAGGAGGGCACGGCCGAGGCGGACGGCGCGTGAGGGCCGGCGCGGCCGCCGCGCTGACGGCGCTCCTGGCGGTCTCCTGCGGCGCCGGATCGGCCGCGACCCCGACTCCGGTCCCGACGCCCTCCGGGCCCCACGTCGTGATGCCTTCCGGGGCGATCTACGAGGTCGAGCTCGCCCGCACGCCCGAGGAGCACGCCCGGGGACTGATGTTCCGCGAGAGCCTCCGCGATCGTGCCGGGATGATCTTCCTCTTCTCCCAGGAGCCCGCGCTTCCCCACCACTTCTGGATGAAGAACACGATGATCCCGCTCGACATGATCTGGATGGACGCGAACGGAAGAGTCGCCTTCATCTCCGCGAACACGCCCCCGTGCAAGGCCGATCCCTGCCCGATGTACGGCCCGGACACGCCGTTTCCGATCGTGCTGGAGATTGCGGCGGGGATGGCGGAAAAAGAGGGCGTGACCGTGGGCAGCGAGATCAGGGTTCGCGTTCCCGAGGCGACACCTCGGGGCTGAGCCCTCCGCCCACTCCGTCTTCGGGCTCCATGCGCTGCGCGACGTCGGGCTCGAAGAGGTAGAGGCCGTCTCCGGTCGTGCCGACGTAGAGCCGCCCGCCCGGCGCCGTCACGGCCGAGGAAAACGCGAGTCCCGGCGCGGGGCTCGAGAGCGTCAGGCGACGGCCGGCCTCGCGCCATACCAGCACGCCTTCGCGCTCGTAGATCGTGCGCCACGCCTCCTCCGGCTCGGGAGGTCCCTCCCCGCGGAAGATGCCGCCCTTGAGCACGGAGGAGCGGACCGGAGACCAGGACCCGCCGGACCAGCGCAGGACCGACTCCTCGGTTCGAACCTGCAGGACCGGCTCGCCGGCGCCGTCGAGGAGCAGCGTCGCGTTCTTGACGCCGCCCGGCGCGCCGAGGATGCGGGAGAAGCTCTTGCCGTCGCGCGCCCGGAAGACCCCGTCGGTCGTCACGAGCACCGGAGCGTCGAAGGGCGCGCCGAACAGCGCGAGCGGCGTGCCGGGCGGTGGGGATTCCGGAGCCTTCCAGTCCTCGCCCCCGTCGGTGGAGATCAGCACGCCCGAGGCGCTCGCGAGCACCAACACGCTGCTCTCGCCGCCGGCGCGGGCGACGGCCAGCGAGGCCTCGGCCGGAAGCGTCCCCCGCGAGAGCCGGCGCACGCGGGTGCCCCGCGCCTCCCAGACCCCGGTCTCCTCGCCCGCGTACGCCCGGAAGAACAGGACCCGGTCGGGCTCCGCGGGATCCGCGGCCACGTCGGGAATCCGCCCCTCCGCCAGACCGACCGAGCCGCGCTGGAACGTGTCGCCGCCGTCGTCGGAGACGAACACGCCCTCTCCCTCGGTGCCGACGTAGAGCCGCCCGGTCCGCGGGTCGCTATCGAGGGCGGTGACCACCATGGATTCGCGCGTGATCCGCGTCCACTTCTGGCCGCCGTCCGTGGAGCGATGCAGGCCGCCGACCGTCGCGGCGTAGAGCGTGTCGGGCCTCTTGGGATCGCTCTTGACGGCATGGGAGCGGCGGTTCGTGAAGCCTTCCTTGAAGCGCTTCCATGTCTCCCCGGCGTCCTGGGAACGGTAGACCCAGCCGCAGGTGGAGACCCAGATGTTGACGGGCTCCGAGCCCGAGAAGTCCCAGTTGTAGACGGTCGAATCGAGCACCATCCCATCGTCGATCTTCTTCCAGCTCTTCCCGCCGTCCTTGGTCCGGTAGGCCAGCCGCCACGTCCCGGCGTAGAGCGTCTCCGGGTCCTTCGGGTCGTAGGAGAGCGACTCCACGCGCCAGAGTCCCGGCACGTCGTCGCCGATGACCTTCCAGGTCGCGCCGCCGTCCGTCGAGAGGCGCACGCCGTCGTCGCCGCCGATCGCAATCCGCCGCGAGCCGTCCTCGCGCTTGGGCGAGATCGCGAGAGTCCGCGCCGCGACCGACCGCTCCCAGCGCGCGAGCACGCTCCACTCCGCGCCGCGGTCGTCGCTGCGGGCGACGATCGCGCCCCCGTTCTGGCCGGCCAGCGCCGCCCAGAGGCGGTCCGGCACGTCGGGGTCGGCCACCAGCGCCGCGACGACGAACCCGGGGAAGGGGCGGCCCGGACGCAGCGGCTTCCAGGTCTCGCCGCCGTCGTCGGAGCCGTAGAAGTTGCCGCGCGCCGTTCCCAGCGTGACGTGTCCCGGCTGGAAGGGGTCCACGGCGAAGTCCCGGACGTCGGCGCCCCAGACCGGCAGGCGCCACCACGTCCCGGACCGCGTCTCGGCCAAGAGGGGCGCCGCGAGCAGCGCGGCGGCCGCGAGCGCGCAAGAAACGCGGCGGATCGAGATCGTTCCGTGGGACATGCCTCGGGCATTGTAGCGTTCCCCGCCGGCCCGGGCCGTCGGAACAGGTGTCGGCTACACTTGCCGCCAGCATGTCCTCCATCAAAGTCGCCGTTTTCCCGGCCGCCGGCCTGGGCACGCGCTTCCTGCCCGCGACCAAGGCGCAGCCCAAGGAGATGCTGCCGCTCGTCGATCGGCCTCTGATCCAGTACGTGGTGGAAGAGGCGCGCGACGCCGGAATCGAGCGAATCGTGCTCGTCACGGGCCGTGGCAAGGACGCGATCGAGGACCATTTCGACCGCTCCCTCGAGCTGGAGGCGAGCCTGGCAGAGAAGGGCAAACAGGACCTGCTCGAGGAGGTCCGGTCGATCTCCGAGATGATCCAGGTCGCCTACGTGCGCCAGAAGCAGGCGCTGGGACTGGGACACGCCGTGCTCCAGGCCCGCCATCTCGTCGGCAACGAGCCCTTTGCGGTCATGCTCGGCGACGACATCGTGGACGGCAAGGAGCCGTGCATCGGGCAGATGGTCCGCTGCTGGCAGCGCCGCGGCAACCCGGTCATCGCCTTGCAGGAGGTCCCGCGCGCCGAGACGCGCCACTACGGAATCGTCGCGGGCACTGCTGCCGAGGATCGCGTCATCGCCATCGACGAGCTCGTCGAGAAGCCCTCCCCCGAGAAGGCACCCTCCAACCTCGCGATCATCGGGCGCTACATCCTGCCCCCGTCGATCTTCGAGATCCTTGAGCAGACGCGCCCCGAGGTCGGCGGCGAGATCCAGCTGACCTCGGCGCTCCGCGAGCTGCGAACCCGAGGGCCGATGGATGGTTATCTCTTCGAGGGAACCCGATACGACGCGGGCGACAAGCTGGGGTTCCTGAAGGCGACCGTGGAGTTCGCGTTGAAGCGCGAGGATCTGGGTCAGCCGTTCCGCGAGTACCTGAAGGGGCTGAAGCTATAGCGGGCCGGGGCGGCGGCGCGGCCCGCTTCGCGACCTAGCGGTCGCCCTTCGGCTTTTTCCTTTCCTTCGACTTCTGGCCCTTCTCCGGCTTCGCGGACTTATCGCCCTTCTCGCTGTCGGCCTTCAGCTGGGCCGTTTCCGATTTCTCCGACTTCTCCGATTTCTCCGACTTCTCCGCCTTGTCCGACGTGTCGCTTCCGCGGTCCTCTGCCTGGCGGGAGGCGGCGTAGTCGGTCACGTACCAGCCCGTTCCCTTGAACTGGATCGCGGGGGCCGAGATCGCCTTCTTCAGACGTCGCGCGCCGCAGTGCGGGCAGATGCGCAACGGCGCCTCGCCCATCCGCTGGATCGCTTCCGTGCGGCGGCCGCACTTGCCGCAGTCGTACTCGTAGATCGGCACGAGGATCAGCTGCCCAGCGCGCCGCCTTCGGTGCGGTACTGGATCTTGCGGGCGCCGATCGCGGCGGCTCCCGCGCGCAGGAGGCCGAGGCAGTACATGGCGTAGAGGCATCGGGCGTTCTCGCTGATGCTGCCGGGGCCCGCCGCGCAGAGGGCCTGCAGCCCGGTGTGCCCATCGATCTTCTGGTAGAAGGCCCTCTCCTCGGGCCGGAAGATCTCGAGCATCGAGTTCTCGGTGCGCTCCAGCACGGTCTGGGAGTTGCCCAGGCGCTGGATCAGCCGGCGCACGTCCGCGGCCCGTCGCACACCGCCCAGAATCACGCCGGGGATCGAGATGTCGATGCGCACGACCTCGCCCGCGCGCCGGCGCCCGATCTCGAAGACGACGTCGCCGCCGTCCCAGTCGAAGGCCGTCCAGAGAATGCTCAGGATCTGCTCGTGGATCGCCGTGTTCAGCCCCTCGGCGGTCACGATGCCCATCTGGAGGAGGATCTGCCCCAGCCGGAGGTCCTCTTTGACACGCCGCTCCTCGGCCTCCCGCGCCAGCTCGATGGTCAACGCGCCGCGGCGCAGCAGATGGGCACCCAGCCCCATCTCGGGCTCGTTCGAGGTCGCGAAAATGACCAGCCCGCCGTCGATGTGGATCCGCCGGCGGCGCGGTCCGCGCGACAGCGTGACGATTCCCGGCACACGATACCGATGGATCGTGGCGAGGATCTCGGGCAGAGGGGTCGTCCCCAGGTCACCCCGGTACTCGAACTTCTTGTCTTCCATGGCGGCGGCGGTCACATCATCGTAGCGCAACCGCGCTCGCCGCCCAAGCGGGCGCGGCGCCGGACCTGCCTCTAGAATCCCCCCATGATCACGGCGGACGAGGCCCGGGCGGTGATCGCGGCCTCCGTTGCGGCGCTCCCGGTCGAGGAGGTCCCGCTCTCCGAGGCCACGGGGCGCCGGCTGGCCAACGACGTCACCGCCGACGTCGATTGGCCTCCCTTCGACGCCTCGGCCATGGACGGATGGGCCGTTCATCGCGCCGATCTCGAAAGCGGATCCCCCGTCCTGTCCCCGCGATCCGGAATCCTGGCGGCCGGCAACGCTCCCTCGCCCCCGCTCGCCGCGGGAGAGACCGTGAAGATCATGACCGGCGCGGTCGTGCCGCGGGACACCGCCGCGATCGTGCCGGTCGAGGACGCGCGCGAGGAAGGCGGCCGCGTGCGCGTCGAGAAGACGCCGCCCGCGGGCGCCCACATCCGCCGTCGCGGCGAGGTGTTCCGCAGCGGCGCGGCGCTGATGTCGCGCGGCACCCGGCTCACCGCGGGAGCCGTGACGCTCGCGGCGATCGCGGGGGCCGACCCGGTCGCGGTGCACCGGCGGCCGCGCGTGCTGGTGGCGACCACGGGCAGCGAGCTGGTGTCGGCCTCCGGCCGTCCCGGCGAATCGCAGCTGCGGGACACCAACGGCCCGATGCTCGTGGCCCTCTGCGCCGCGCGGGGTTGGACGGCGCGCGCGGCACCGCGTGCCGACGACGCCGAAGAAGAGATCGCGCGGCTCTTCGAGGCCGCCGGCGACGCCGACGTCCTGCTGACGACGGGCGGCGTCTCGGCGGGAGACTTCGACTTCGTGCCCGAGGTCGCCCGCCGCAGCGGCTTCGAGATCCTCTTCCACCGCGTTGCGATGCGGCCGGGCAAGCCGGTCGCCTTCGGGCGCCGGGGGAAGACCTACTGGATCGGCCTGCCGGGCAACCCGGTGTCCTCCTCGACGGGTTTCCACCTGCTGGCCCGGGAAGCGCTCGACCGCCTCGAGGGCGCCTCCGATCCGGGAGCGCCGCGAATCTCCGCGCGGGTGACGCGAGATGTCTCCGCGGGCGGGCGCGAGACCTACGTCGACGCGCGGCTCTCCTTCCCCGACGGCATCGTGCAGGCCGAGCCTCTCGCTTCGCGCGGCAGCCACGATCTCTCCGCGCACGCGCGAGCGAACGCGCTGATCCGCGTGCCGCCGCGCACGCGACTTCCCGAAGGAAGCCTCGCGGAATGCGTCCTGCTCGAGTCGTGAAGACGTCGCGCGCTCCGAAGACGACCCACGGGCGCGCCCGCGCGGCCGACGGGACCGCGATCGCGTGGACGCTCTGGAGCCGGCCATCGTCGGAGCTCGTCGTGCTCGCTCCCGGCTTCTGGCGCGTCCGCCTCTCGCAGGAGAACCGCTTTCTCGCCGAGCACTTCGTGCGGCGCGGCTACGACGTCGCGACGCTGGATTTCCGGGGACACGGAGAGAGCACGGGCCGCTACAGCTTCGGGCGATCGGAGTTCCTCGACCTGGCGGCCGTCTTGCAGGAGTTGGTCGGGGAGGACCGGCCGTATGCGCGCTTCACCCTCGTGGGCCTTTCCATGGGCGGCACCATCGCGGCCGAGACGCTCGCGCGAGACCCGGGGCTTCCCTGCCGGGCACTGATCATGGTCTCCTCCCCCGCCGACGTGTCCGCTCTGCGCCCGAAGCCCTGGCGGCCCGGGGCGCTGCGTCAGCTTCGCCTGCGCCACGCGGTGCGCGTGCCCCGCATCGACCCTCGGGCCGCGTTCGGGGCGAAGCTGCGGGCCGAAGCGGCGGTCTCTCGGCTCACGATCCCGAAGCTGCTCGTGACCTCGGAGCGCGACTGGCTCGTCGACCCGGAGCACGGCCGTGCGCTCGCGGTGGCCGCCGCGCCGCCCGTCGACTACGTGCACTTCGACCTGCCGGGAAACCTGCACGCCGACGGCCTCGTGACCTTCGCGCCCGCACGACTGCTGCGCCTGCTCGATCGATGGCTGGCGCGCCATTCCCCCGCATGAGCGGGCGGCGTCTCATGACTGCCTCAAGATCCTGGGCCGATGCGCCGTCCGTCCTAGAGTCGCCCGCGTGACGCGACGTGTCGTGATCACCGGAATCGGCTGCCTCTCACCCAACGGCAGCGGGCGGGAGGCGTTCGCTTCCGCCGTCCGCGCGGGCGAGAGCGGCGTCGCGCGGATCACGCTGTTCGACCCGGAGGGCCTTCCCGTGACGATCGCCGGGGAGCTGAAAGGCTTCGACGGCGCCGCGTATCTCGAGGCGAAGGACGTCCGCCACGTGTCGCGCGCGGTGCCCATGGCCATTGCCGCATCGGCCGAGGCGTTCGCCGACGCCGGGATCGATCCCGCCGCGCTGACGCTTCCCGAACGGCGGGAGATCGGCGTGAAGCTCGGCACCGGCGGGGGTCCGATCGAGTTCTCCGAGCGGATGTATCACCTCTATTACACGAATCAGGTCAAGAAGGCATCGGTCTACTCGATCGCTTCGGGCACGATCGGCACGCTCTCTTCCGAGATCTCGATGCACTTCGGGCTGCGCGGTCCCTCGCACGTCGTGTCGACCGGATGCGCGTCCTCGACGGACGCGATCGGACACGCCTTCCGCGAGATCAAGCACGGGTCGGCGGAGGTCCTGCTGACCGGCGGCGTCGACGCGACCGTCGTGCGCGGCATCATGGAAGGCTTCGTGATGATGCGCATCGTGTCCACGGCATGGGAGCGGGACCCGCCCCGCGCCTCGCGCCCGTTCTCGCGCGACCGGGACGGGTTCGTGCTCGGAGAGGGGTCCTGGATGTTCGTGCTGGAAGAGCGCGAGCGCGCGCGGGCGCGCGGGGCGCGCATCTACGCCGAGATTCGCGGCTACGGCGCGACCTGCGACGCGCATCATCGGGTCAGGCTCGACGAGACCGGGGAGGAGCCCGCCCGTGCGATGACGCTGGCCCTGGAGGAGGCGAAGCTCCCGCCGGAGGCGATCGGCTACATCGCCTACCACGGGACCTCCACGCAGTTGAACGACCCGGTGGAGACGCGCGCCGTCCGCCAGGCCTTCGGCGCCGCGGCGGAGAAGATCCCGGGCTCCTCCCTGAAGTCCATGATCGGCCACCCGCAGGGCGCGTGCGGCGCGGCGGGCCTCGCGGCGACGGTCCTGGGCATGCGCGACGGGTTCCTGCCGCCGACGATCAACCTGAAGGACGTCGACCCCGCGTGCGACCTGGACTACGTGCCCAACGCCTCGCGACCGGCCGCGATCGAGAACGCGCTCTGCAACACGATCGGGTTCGGGTCCAAGAACAGCGCCATCGTCGTCGCCCGCGACCGCGTCGCGTGAGCCTCTTCGTTCCGCAGCGCCGCCCTTCCCGCGAGCTGCTGGACGATCCGTCCACGCCGCCGGAGGAGATGGCGCGATCCCTGCGCGACATCGACTTCGTCAACCGGCGCTGGGGCGGGTCGCGGGTCATCGAGCGATTCCTCTCGGCGCGCGCGGGAGCAAACTCCGAAGAGATATCGATCCTGGACGTCGGCGCCGGCTCGGGCGCCTTCGCGCGGAGGCTGGCGGAGGGCCTCTCGAACGGACGGCGGCGGGCGCGCGTCGTGGCCCTCGACCTCCAGTGGCGACACCTCGCCTCGGGGCGTCGGACGGCGTCCGCGGGGCGCGCGGTTGCCGCGGACGCGTTCACCCTCCCCTTTCCCGGCGGCTGCTTCGACTGGGTCGTCTCGACGCTCTTCTTCCACCACTTCTCGCCGGAGGAAAACATCCGGCTGCTGCGGTCGCTCGCCGGCGCGGCGCGGGGCGGCTTCGCGGTGCTGGATCTGGCACGGCACTACCTCCCGCTGGCCTTCGTCTCGGTCGCCGGGCGCCTGCTCTTCGAAAGTCCCGTCTCGGTACACGACGGGAAGGCGTCCGTTCGGCAGGCTTACACGGCGCCGGAGGCGCGGGCGATCGCGTCGCAGGCCGTGCCGGGCTCGCGCGTCGAGGAGATCTTTCCCTTCCGATTCCTGATCACGGGACCGGGTCTCGGGCGGGTG
>DATBIJ010000062.1:0-4611 GCA_036557025.1 Thermoanaerobaculia bacterium
CGGGCACGACGTCTTCGCCGGAGAGCTCGTTGTAGAGGCCGACTTCCTCCAGGAACGTCGGCAGGGAGTCGAAGGCACCGGCGAACTGCGCGAACTGTTCCAGATCGTCGAGCCGCGCGTCCCCGTTGGGGAACTTCGCGCGCGCGAAGTCTCGGTAGACGTCGTCGACCACCGCGCGGATCGCCTCGCCCGGCGTCGCGCGCAGCGACGGCGACTCCAGCCGTGACAGCAGGCGCAGGAAAGGGGCGAGAGCCCTGTCGCTGCCGCGCGGCAGCTCGATCCCCTTGTATCCGTCCCGTTCCCGAAAGGAGGCGAGCGGATCGGGGCGATTCCCGATCGCCTCCCAGACCGCCGCGGCGGAGCGCTCGCCGACTCGCGGGAAGACCTTCAGCGCCCGCTTCCAGGAGATCTCGTCCTTCGGGTTCACGACGATGCGCAGGAAGGCGAGCACGTCCTTGACGTGCCGCTGCTCGAAGAAGCGGGTTCCCGAGCGGATCTCGTAGGGGATCCCCCGCCGCGTCAGCTCGATCTGGAGCTCGAGGGCCTGGTAGTGCGCGCGGTACAGGACCGCGAGATCGGAGAGGGTCTCCCCTTCATCGCGCCACTCCAGCAGGCGCTGCGCGACGAAGCGCGCCTGGTCGGGGATGTCCGGAACGGCCACGACCGCCGGCATCGCTCCGGAGTCCCGCGACGCGCGCAGCTCCTTGGGAAACTGGTCGACGTTGAACGCGATCGAGGCGTTCGCCAGGGCGAGGATTTCCGGCGTCGAGCGGTAGTTGAGCGTCAGGCGGTAGGTCGCCGCGTCCGGGTAGCGCTGCGGAAACGAGCGGATGTTCTCGAACGACGCCCCGCGAAACGAGTAGATCGACTGGGCGTCGTCGCCGACGACCGTCACGTTGCGCGAACCGGAGGCCATCGCGTCGACGATCTCTCCCTGCAGGCGGTTGGTGTCCTGGTACTCGTCGACCAGGATGTGGTCGGCCAGCGCGCGCAGGGCGGGGCCCGTCTCGGTCTCCTCGAGCAGGCGCTTCCAATGAATCAGCAGGTCGTCGTAATCGCAGGCGTTGGCGAGGCGCTTGCGCTCTCTGTAGCGCGCGAAGACCGCGGCGATCTCGGTCTCGAGCTCGGCGAAGTGCGGCGCGCGCTCGGCGAGGACCTCGGCGAAGGGCCGGCCCGTGTTGATCGTGTGGGAGTAGAGATCGAGCAGCACGTCGCCCTTCGGGAACCGCCGGTCGAGCACCGAGATCTTTCGGTCGGATGTCGAGGCCTCGAGCACCTCGCGGCTGTCCTCCGAATCGAGGATCGTGAAGTTCGGCGAGAGATCCAGGCGCGACCCGAAGCGGCGCAGCAGCCGGTTCCCGACTCCGTGGAAGGTCCCGCCCAGCAGCCGCCGGGTGTCGACCGAGAGCAGGGACTCGACGCGTGAGAGCATCTCGCGCGCCGCCTTGTTGGTGAAGGTCAGCAGCATGATGCGCGAGGGATCCGCGCCCGACTCGATCAGGCGCGCGACGCGGTAGACGAGGGTGCGCGTCTTGCCCGAGCCCGCGCCCGCGATCACGAGGATCGGCCCTCCACCGGCCAGCACGACGTCTTTCTGCTCGTCGTTGAGCTCCCGGTCGTAGGCGACCCGGTAGCGGCGCTCCCCCGCCGGGCGCTTGAGGACGTACTTGCGCTCCACGGCGAGAGTGTAGAACGAGCGACTGGATGCTCGGGGCGTCGCCCTCGTACACTCGATCGATGCGCGCTCCGCGTGGACAGCCCCCGGTTGAACTCGCGATGTCCTCGGAAGGCCAGGCGCGGGCCACCCCTCCTCGTCTGCTGGTCCTCCTCGCGACACTCGCGGCAGTGCGTCTGGCGGCCCATGCGCTGTTTCTTCCCGCGTACGAGGGCCCCGACGAGATGCTCCACCTCGGACGCGTGCTGGCCTTCGCCGAAGGATCGCCGGCTGAGGCTCTCCGCGGTGTTCCGCTGAGTGGCGTTACCGTCGCGAGCGTCCGGGCGCGGCCCTGCGGACCCGTCGTGGCGCCTAGCTACGGTTGTCCACCCTATGGCTCCGCGCCCGGTCTCTTCAACGTCGTGAGCGTCGCTCCGGCGCTGCCCGCCGAACCGGACCGTCGGAATCCGGAGAACAATCAGCCGCCTCTCTATTACGCGTTCGCGGGGCTGTTGCTGCGCGGAATTCGATCCGTGGGCGGATCCCTGTGGCTCTCGCCCGACGGAGGCCTGTTGTTCGCGCGGCTCCTCTCCGCGGCATTGGCCATCGCCGGCGTATGCCTCGTCGCCGCGCTCTCGATCGTTCGGGAGTCCTCCCGGATTGCCGTTGCGGCGTTTGGAGCGCTCTCGCTTCCCGGCGCCGCGGACTCGCTCGCGCGCTGCGCGAATGACGTCGCGGTATTCGCGTGGTGCGCCCTGGTTCTCGTGGCGCTCGAGCGGCGGTGGCGCGCCGGCATTCTCCTCTTGCTGATCGCTTGCGGGCCACTGTTGAAGCTCACCGCGCTGCCCGTCGTCGTTCTCGCCGTCGCGACTCTGTGGGTCCGCGGTGCTCGCCTGTATTCGGTCGCGGTCGCTACGGCGTCGTTGACGGTGTTTCCCGTGCAACGACTGCTGGGATGGCGCTGGGGTGGCACATGGGAGCTCAATCGACCCCTTCCGCCTCTGGACGAAGGACTCACCCAGCTCCTGGGTGGACTTGCCCACTCCGCCTACACGTTCGTCAAAACCACGTTCTGGCTCGGAGGTTGGAGCTTCCTGCGCCCTCCCCGGATGCTCGTCGTTCTGTTCGGACTCCTCTTGCTCGCGGTTGCGAGTCGATTTCGCCTGCAGCGCCCGGCCTTGCGGGCAATCCCGCACGTGGCCGCCGCCGGGCTGGCAGCCGCCGGATTCGTGATGTTCGCGGTCGCCAGCCGGAGGTTCTTCGGTGGCTGGGGTGGTGTCGGCGGCTGGTACGTGTGGGGGTGGTTCCCCTGGCTCCTGGCCGCGGCGGCGGTGCTCGTCGATCGAGGTGGCCGCTGGCCCGCCATTCTGAGCGGAGCGATCGGCGTCTTTGCGGTCCTTGCCAACGTTGTCTATCTCGCCGTCGCCATACCCGCGTATCGATAGGCGGTCGGCGGTTAGTAGACTTCCCAGATGCCCTTGTCCCTGCGCACGGCGGGAGAATCGCACGGCCCGCGGCTCACCGCGATCCTGGAAGGAATCCCCGCAGGCCTCGCGATCGATCCGGCCTTCGTCGACGCGGAGCTGTCGCGCCGCCAGCACGGTTACGGCCGCGGCGGGCGCATGAAGATCGAAAAGGACGCCGCGATCTTCGAGGGCGGCGTGCGCGGCGGTGTCACGCTGGGCTCTCCGATCGCGATCGGCCTCGCCAACCGTGACTTCGAGAGCTGGGCGGGCGTGATGGCGCCGTTCGCGCTCGACCCCGAGGCCGCGCACGAGCGGCGGCTGACGCGCCCGCGCCCGGGCCACGCGGATCTGGCGGGCGGGATGAAGATGGGGGCGCGGGATCTTCGCGACGTGCTCGAACGCGCCTCCGCCCGGGAGTCGGCGGCCCGCGTCGCCGCGGGCGCCGTGTGCAAGCTCCTGCTGGCGCAATGCGGGATCGAGGTCGGCAGCGCCGTGCTCTCCGTCGGAGCGGCGGTGGACCGCGTGTCGCCGCGCTCCTTCGCGACCGCCGCGCGCGTCCGCCAGGACTCCCCGCTGCGCGCCGCGGACGAGGACGCCGAGGCCGCGATGGTCGCGGCGGTCGACGCCGCGCGCCAGGAGGGGGACACGCTGGGCGGAACGATCCTCGTGGCGGCGCGCGGGGTGCCCGCGGGCCTGGGCTCCTACACGGCCTGGGACCGCAAGCTCGACGGCCGCCTCGGCGGGGCCCTGCTCTCTGTCCCGGCGGTCAAGGCGGTGGAGTTCGGATCGGCGATCGAGGCGTCGGGCGGGCCGGGATCCCGGGCGCACGACGAGATCGTGACCGGAGCCGAGGGTCGGCTCCTCCGCCGCACCAATCGGGCGGGAGGCCTGGAGGCGGGCGTCACCAACGGCGAGGACGTCGTGGCGGTGCTCTACATGAAGCCGATCTCCACGCTGGCCCGGGGCCTCGATTCGGTCGATCTGGAGACGGGCGCGCCGGCCCGCGCCGCCTACGAGCGCAGCGACGTCGCCGCCGTCGCCGCCTGCGGCGTGATCGGCGAAGCGATGATGGCCTTCGTGCTCGCCGACGCCCTGCTCGAGGTCACCGGCGGCGACCGCATGGAGGACGTCCGGACGCGGCTGGCGGCCCACCGGCGCCGGGTCGAGACGTATCCGAGCGGTTAGCGCACGCCGGGCAGGTCCTCGATCGGTCCCGGGAACGTCGTGGCGGCCATCCGCGGGAGCGACGCCAGAGGCAGATCCAGCCGCCGCCGCAGGAACGCGTAGGAAGGGTCGGTGGGAGCGAGACCGTCCTCGCCGCGGCGCCAGTACTGGTAGTGCACCATCGGGGAGAGCGCCCAGCCCGTCGCGCCGATCACGCCGAGGCGATCGCCGCGCGCGACCTCGCGGCCGCGGCGCACCTCCACCTTCGAGAGGTGGCCGTAGAGCGTGGCGCCCGCCTCGCCATGCGAGACCACGACGATGTCCCCC
>DATBIJ010000063.1:0-13429 GCA_036557025.1 Thermoanaerobaculia bacterium
CAGCTCGTGTCGGGCGGCTCGATCCTCGTCCGCCAGCGGGGCACGAAGTTCTTCCCCGGCCCCAACGTCGGCCGCGGCAAGGACGACACCCTCTTTGCCAAGGTCACCGGCGTGGTCGTGTTCCGGGATCGGGGCCGTCGCGGGCGTACGATCTCCATCGAGCCGGTCTCGGCCTAGTCCCGCGGACTCGGGACTCGGGACTCGGGACTCGCGACTCGGACACCCGGTCGAATCACTCGCCGCCAATGTTCATCGACACCGCCGAGATCCGCGTGAAAGCGGGCGACGGCGGCGACGGCTGCGTCGCGTTCCGACGCGAGAAGTTCGTGCCGCGCGGCGGTCCTTCGGGAGGCGACGGCGGGCACGGCGGATCGGTCTGGGCCGTCGCCGATCCCTCCTACAACACGCTCTACCACCTGCGACACCAGACCGTCTTTCGCGCGGGGCGAGGGCAGCACGGCATGGGCTCGAACCGCCACGGCGCCTCGGGCGAGGACGTGACCGTGCCCCTGCCGCTGGGATCGCAGATCGCCGACGCGGAGACCGGGGAGCGTCTCGCCGACCTCGTCACGGCGGGAGACCGCGTCGCGCTGGCCCGCGGCGGCAACGGGGGCTGGGGCAACCAGCACTTCGCGACGCCGACGCGGCAGGCGCCGCGCTTCGCCAAGAAGGGTCAGGCCGGGCAGGAGCGGCGCCTCGCGATCGAGCTCAAGCTGCTCGCCGACGTCGCGATCGTCGGCTTTCCCAACGCCGGCAAGTCCACGCTGATCTCCGCGATCTCCGCGGCGAAGCCGAAGATCGCGGACTATCCCTTCACGACTCTGGTCCCGCACCTGGGAGTCGTCGCGGAGCATGACCGCACGCTCGTGGTGGCGGACATTCCCGGTCTGATCGAGGGGGCGCACCGCGGTGCCGGGCTGGGCCTGCGCTTCCTGCGCCACGTCGAACGCTGCCGTCTGCTCTGCCATCTCGTGGATGCCTCGACGGCGGGGGACGCCGAAGCGGACGTCACGGTCATCGAGAAGGAGCTCGCGGCGTTCTCGCCCGAGATCGCCGCGCGTCCCCGGGTGCTCGTCGCCTCCAAGGCGGACGCGGTCTCGGAGCCGGCGCGGCTCGCCTCCATCGAGCGCGCGGCGAAAGAGCGGGGCCTCGCCTTCTTCGCGGTCTCGGCCGCGACGGGCGCGGGAGTCCGGGAGCTGGTGGGCCATCTCTTCCACGCCGTCGACGAGGCCCGGCGCGCCGGCGTCCCGGCGGGCGCGTCGGAGGCGTAATGGGGGCCCGCGTCGGCATCTTCGGAGGATCGTTCGACCCGGTGCACCGCGGCCACGTCGACACCATCGACGCCGCGGCACGCAGGTTGCGACTCGAGCGGGTCGTGTTCGTCCCCTCGCGCCTCTCGCCCGGTAAGACGGACCCGCGCGCCGACGCCCGCCATCGCGTCGCGATGCTCGCGCTCGCGCTGGAGGGACACCCCCGCTGGTCGATCTCCTTCGAGGAGCTGGACCGAGAGCCACCGTCCTACACCGTCGACACGCTCCGGGCCTTCGCGTCGCGCGGGGACGACGAGCTCTGGCTGCTGATGGGAACCGACACGCTCTCCGGTCTCGACGGCTGGCGGGAGCCGGAAGAGATCGTGAAGCGGGCGTCGATCGGCGCCTTCCACCGGGCGCCGTTCGCCGGCGCGGGCCTTCGCGTGCCGACGATTCCCGGCCTGGCGAGTCGGCTGGAGGTCTTCGACGCGGGTTCGGTTACAATTTCTTCGACCGAGATCCGGCGCGACCTCGCGGAAGGTTCGAGCCTGGCGGGGCGGGTTCCGGACGGTGTCGAGGAGTACATCACGAAGCACGGGCTGTACAGAGCGGAGGCGGCGCGGTTTTGAGCTCGGGACTCTCCGCTCAGGATCGGGTCAAGGAAGGGCTCGCCGCCGCGCTCGACCGCAAGGCCGCCGCCGTGCTCGTGTTCAACCTCACCGAGCTGACGACGGTCGCCGACTACTTCGTGCTCTCGACCGCCGCCAACGACCGCCAGGCCCGCGCCATCGCCGACGCGATCGTGGCGAAGCTCGGCGACCCGGTCTCCGCCGAGGGGCTCAAGAACGCGAGCTGGATCCTCCTCGACTACGGCGACGTCGTCTTCCACGTGTTCCAGGAGCAGGCGCGACGCTTCTACGCCCTGGAGCGCCTCTGGGGGGACGCGGCCAATGACACGAGCCGGTTCGCCTCCCCCTCCTGAAGCCCCCGATTCCGAATCGCTTCGGGCCGTGCCGCGGCCGGACTTGCGCTCGGTCTTCCGCACGCGCCACGCCGGCCTTCGCGCGGACCTCGCGGCCCTCCAGCGCGCCGTCGACCTTCCCACCACCGTCCTGATCGTCGGCGAGAGCGGCACCGGCAAGGATCGACTCGCCCGCGCGCTCCACGATGCCTCCTCCCGCTCGGCGCTCGCTTTCGTGCGCGTCGACGCCGCGAACCTCTCCGACGATCTCTTCGAGAGCGAGCTGTTCGGCCACGAGCGCGGGGCCTTCACCGGTGCCGTCGCCGTCAAGCGCGGGTTGCTCGAGGTCGCGGGGGAGGGCACGGCCTATTTGGACGAGGTCTCCTCGCTCTCGGCCGCGGCGCAGGCGAAGTTCCTCCGCGTCCTGCAGGAGCGCACCTTCCGGCGTCTCGGAGGAACCGCGACCCACGCGTTTCGCGCGCGGCTGATCGTCTCCTCGCGCCGCGACCTTGCGGAGCTCGTCGCGCGGGGTGCCTTCCGCGACGATTTTTTCTACCGCATCGACGTCGTCTCCGTGCGGCTGCCCACGCTCGCCGAGCGCTCGGCGGACATCCTGCCGCTGGCCCGCGAATTTTTGCGCAGGGCGGCGCGCGAGCACGGAGCGCCGGCCCGGCGCTTCGCGCCCGGAGCCGAGGAGACCCTGCGCCGGCATCCCTGGCCGGGCAACGTGCGCGAGCTCTCGAACGTCGTCGAGCGCGCGGTGATCGCGTCGCGGGGCGTCGTCGTGGAGGCCTCGGATCTTCCTTCGGGAGCGCTGGGCTCGCCGGAGTCGCTCTTGCGCGCCGCGGCGGAGCGGCGCTGGACCCTGCGCGAGCTCGAGGACGCCTACATCGAGGAGACGCTGCGGCGATGCGGCGGCAACCGCACGCTGGCCGCGAAACGCCTGGGCACCTCGCGAAAAATGCTGTGGGAGCGTCGCAAGAAAAAACCGGTCTGAGCGGGGCCTGAAGCTCCCGGGCGCTTCGTCCCACCTGGAATTTCGGCTATCATGCGCCGTTTGATTCCCGGAGGCCCTCCCGGTGCTCCGAGAGAGGGCTCAGAACAAAGGAGAAGGGAGCAGCAGAATGCCGACGTCGGCCGCGCGGGTCGCCAAGCCCAACAAGAAAGAGCTCGAAAAGTACCGGCGGCTCCTGGAGGAAAAAAAGGCAAGCCTTTCCCAGGAGATCGCCAAGACCCGAGACCACGAGGAAGAGACGACCGAAGAGTCCACTCAGGACATCGCCGACCGCGCCGTGTCGAGCTACACGCGCGAGTTCCTGTATTCGCTGACCGATACCGAGCGCGGGACGCTCGTTCTGATCGACGAGGCGCTCGGACGCATCACCGAGGGGACCTACGGCTCCTGCGTCCAATGCGGCGCCGCGGTCTCCGAGAAGCGTCTGACGGCCGTGCCGTGGGCCCGTTACTGCGTCGATTGCCAGGAGCTGGCCGAGAAGGGGCTGCTGGAGAACTAACGATCTGCGGCCGCGCGGTTCGCTAGACTGGGCGCCGTGCCCGGGAAGCCGTTCTCTCTCGAAGCGCTGCCGTCCTTCGAGGCCGCGCCGCCCGTCATCCTGATCGCCGGCCCTGTCGGGTTCTTCGTCGAGGACGCCGCCCGCCGCGCCCGCGAGTCGCTCGCGGGCGACGGCGTCGAGGTCCTCCACTTCGAGGCGGACGATCCGCCCGCGGCGATCACGGAGGCCCTGCTCAACCGCTCGCTCTTTTCGCCGCGCCGCGTCGTGGCGCTCGACGCCTCGCCGCTGGTGGGCACCGAGGCCCCCGGGGATCTCCTCGAGGCCGCCCTGGAGGCGTGGGAGCGCGGCACGCCGGCATCCCGCCGCGAGGCCTTCCGGCACACGAGAGCGGCGCTCGCCGCGCTCGGGATCGACGCCGGCGAGGGGCCCGAGGAGTCCGCGGGCCGCGCCGCGCGCAAGCTGCGCCGCACGGCACTGGCGGACGCGCTCGTGCCGATTCTTCGCGAGATGCCGGAGCAGCCCGTCGGGGGCGCCGCGATCGCCGATGCCCTCCGCCTGCTGCTCTCGCGCGGCAACGATGGCACGGTGGCCCTCCTGACCGCCGTCGCGCCGCCCGCCGGCGCGGCCCTGCTCTCGGAGATCGAGAAAGAGGGGCTCGTGCTGCTCGCGCAGGGGGACGCCGACCGGCGCAAGGAGAACGCCGGACTGCTGCGCCGCCTCGCGGAGTCGCGTGCGAAGGAGCGCGAGGTGTCGGCTGCCGCCGACGCGTGGACGCGCCTGATGGAGCGCACGGACTACGATCCTGCGCTCTTCGCCGCGGAGGTCGACAAGCTGCTCGCCTGGGCCGGACCCGGCGGACGCCTGCGCGCCGAGGACGTTGCCGAGCAGGTCGAGGATGACTCCTCCTCGGATCTCTACGGCTTCTTCGACGCGCTGGGACGTCGCGACCCCGCCGACGCGCTCTCGCGTCTGGAGCGGCTGCTTTCGGGCGCGACGGTCCGGGCCGGAGAGCGGGAGGTCGACACCGACGACTACTGGGAGGTTCGCCTCTTCGGGATGATGAACGACGAGGTCCGCAAGATGCTCCACGTCCGCGCGTTCCTCGAGGCGCAGAAGCTCCCCGGTGTGAGCTCTCCGAGGGAGTTCGAATCGCGCGTCTATCCGCGGATGCTGCAGGCCGCGCCGCCGCTGGGGAAGTCCCCCTTCGCGAGCGGCAAGCCCTACATGTGGTTCAAGGTCGCGGAGCGTGCCTCGCGCTTCACGGTGGCGGAGCTCACCTCCGCCGTTTCCCGGGCCGCGGACGTCGACGCGGCGCTGAAGAACTCCTCCCCGCCCGACGAGGTTCTCGCGGCCTGGGTGGCCCGCCTGGTGCGGCCCGCGGGGTCAGGTCTTTAGTTGTAAGGAATCTGCCAGATTTCTCTGCACGCAGAAGAACACTACGAAACACTTACAACTAAAGACCTGACCCCAGAAAAAGCGGGAGGCGGCCCGCTCTCGCGGCGCCGCCCTGTTCGAGGCAGGTCGTCGTTCCTGACCTAAGATACGTCGCAAGTTGCCGCAGGGTTTCTTTCTCGACCTCACCCCGAAGACCGCCCTGGTGACCGGCGGAACCCGCGGCATCGGCAAAGCGGTCTCCCGTCTCCTGGCGCAATGCGGCGCGCGGGTCGCCTTCACCTACCGCGCGAACGAGGCCGCGGCCAACGGGCTGGTTCGGGAGATCCGCGACGCCGGCGGCGAGGCGATGGCGCTGGCCGCCGACGCGGGGGATCCTGGTCAGTCGCGGCAGGCGGTGCGGGACGTCGTCGCCGCGTGGCAGCGCCTGGACATCCTGATCGTCAACGCGGGGATCTGGGAAGAGGGCCGCGCGGGCACCGGCGCGCTGGACGTCTGGGACCGCACGTTCGCGATCAACGCGCGCGGCGCGTTCCTGGTGACGGAGGCCGCGATCCCGCACCTGGAGCGCGAGAAGGGGACGATCGTCTACGTCTCGTCGACGGCCGGACAACGGGGCGAGTCCGAGCACGCGGCGTACGCGGCCTCGAAGGGGGCCCTGATCTCCTACACGAAGTCGCTCGCCGCCGAGCTCGCGCCGCGAGGCATCCGCGTCAACTGCGTGGCGCCGGGATGGGTCGACACCGACATGAGCGCGTCGGCGCTGACCGGAGAGAGCCGGCGGGCGATCGAAGCCTCGATCCCGGCCCGCCGGGTCGCCTCGGCGGAGGACATCGCCGGGCCGATCCTCTTCCTGGTGTCGGACCTGGCCCGGCACGTGCACGGCGAGATCCTGAACGTCAACGGCGGAAGCGTCCTGGTCGGATAGGGCATCCGGGAGGGGAGGAGCATGGAGCGGCTCGACGCGAGGGACCGGCGCTTCCTGTGGATCTGCCTGGCCGTGATCGTCGCGGGCGCGCTCACGACCGCGGTGCTCTTCCGCAGGGCCTTCCCCGAGGCCGCGATCGAGTTCAAGGTCAACCGCTCCCAGGCCCGCGCGGTCGCCGAGCAGCTCCTCGAGAAGCGCGGCATCGCGACCGACGGCGCGACGTTCGCCGGCCGGTTCGGTGTCGAGGATCTCCCGAAGGTCTACCTGGAGCGGGAGCTGGGCCTCGAGAAGGCCTCGGCGTACTACGGGCGCGAGGCGAAGGTCTGGACGTGGGACATGCGCTGGTTCCGCTCCGGTCAGAAGGAGGAGGAGCGGGCCTCGCTGTCGACCGCGGGAGAGCTGGTGGCCTTCGAGACGGTCCGGCCCGACGACGCACCGGGCCCCCGGCCCTCCCGGGAAGAGGCGCGCGCCCTGGCCGAGGCGTTCCTGCTCTCGCAGGGGCTCCCCGCCTCGGGGCGGCGTGAGGTCGAGGCCTCGCCCACCTCGCGCAAGAACCGCACGGACTGGTCGTTCGTCGACGAGAAGGAAGGATTCCGCATGGCCGAGGCGACGCTGCGCTGGCGCACGGTCGTCTCGGGCGGCAAGGTGTCCGGCTTCCGCGAGTTCGTGCACGTGCCGGAGCAATGGCAGCGGGACTACCGCCGCCTGCGCTCGAAGAACGAGGCCGCCGGGCAGGTTGCGACGGCGGCGCTCTTCGTCACCGTGCTCGCGATGATCGGCCTGCTGATCGTCAAGATCGTGCGCAAGGACGTCCGCTGGAGGGTCGTCGCGGCGTTCGGAGCGGTCGGGATGGTCCTGTCGCTGCTCTCGAACTTGAATGACCTGCCCAACTCGCTGTTCTCCTACGACACCGCGAGCCCGCTCTCGAGCTTCTACACGAACCAGGTCCTGTTCGGGATACTCGGAGCGATCGGCGTGGGAGCGCTGGTGGCCCTGATCGTCGCCGGGGCCGAGCCGGTCTTCCGGGAGCGCTTCCCGCAGCACCTCTCGCTCTCCGGCATGTTCACGCGGCGCGGGTTTCGGACGAAGCGGTTCCTGCTCGGCCTCGTGATGGGTTGGGCGCTGACGGCGTTCTTCTTCGCGTACCAGGCCGTGTTCTACGTCGTCGCCGCGAAGCTGGGGGCCTGGTCGCCGGCGGACGTGCCCTACAGCGACATGCTCAACACCGCTTTCCCCTGGGCGACCGTGCTCCTGATCGGCTTCCTGCCCGCGATCTCCGAGGAAGGCATCAGCCGCATGTTCTCGATCTCCTTCCTCGAGAAGATCGGGGCGGGCCGCTGGATCGCGATCCTCCTGCCGGCGTTCATCTGGGGGTTCGGGCACGCCGCCTACCCGAACCAGCCCTTCTACATCCGTGGACTCGAGGTCGGGATCGCGGGCGTCGTGATCGGCGTGCTGATGGTCCGCTTCGGGGTCCTCCCGCTGCTCGCGTGGCACTTCTCCGTGGACGCGATCTACACCTCCCTCCTGATGCTGCGCTCCGGGAACACCTACTACGTCGCGAGCGGCGCGGTCGCGGCGGGCATTCTGCTGCTGCCGCTCGCGATCGCGGCGTGGCTCTACCTCCGCCGCGGCGGGTTCGAGAGCGAGGCCGGCATCACCAATGCGGACGAGGGCTTCGTGGCGGCACCCCTCCCGGCTCCGGAGCCCGTCCAGATCGTGCCGGAGAGCCGGCCGGTCGCCCGCAAGACGCTGATGGCGGCGCTCGCGGCCGCGGCGCTGTTCTCGCTCTCCTGGCTCCTCCCGGTTCCCCGCGCGCAACTCGGCGAGGACGCGACCGGGCGCGGCCGCGCGAGCGCGATCGCCCGATCGTTTCTCACCGCGAACGGCATCGACACCGAGCGCTACCACCGCTTCGACTACGTGGGGCGCGGGTGGGCCGAGGACGATGACGTCCGCAACGGACTGCCCCAGGAAGACGGCCTGATGCCGGGCTTCACCGGAGCCGCCGCCGACTATGCCATCCGACAGGCCGGCGAGAAGGGCCCCGAGCGATTGATCCCGTATCTGCCGCCGGCGTACTGGGTCTCGCGCTTCGTGCGCGACGGCGAGAAGGAGGAGTGGAAGGTCTTCGTCGACGCGGGCCGGGGCCGCGTCGCGGCCTTCCTGCACCCCGTCGAGGAGTCCGCGGCGGCGGCGGGCGCGCCCTCTCCCGACCGCGCCAAGCAGCGCGCGATGGACGCGGCGGCGCGGATGGGCTACCCGGCGTCCGAGTACACGGTCATCGAGGTCGCGACGGAGGACCGGCCCAAGCGCCGCGACACCAAAGTCGTGCTCGAGGCGGCGCCGAAGGGCCTGGGAGATCTCCGCCCACGTCTGACCGCCGTCTTCCACGGCCCCCGCATGTCGGCGTTCTTCCCCTCGGTGCTGGTGCCGGACGATTTCCTGCGCGAGTGGCGCCGCAAGAGTCCGCTCGACGCCGTTCTGGTCGGAGTCCGGGTCGTCGGCGCGGGGGCGCTCGTCGGCGTCGCGGTCATCCTGTTCATCCGCTTGGTCCGTCAGCCCGGCTTCCGGTGGAAGTCGCTTCTCCCGCCCCTCGCCGCCGCCGCCGCGGTCGTCGCCGCCGTGTCGATCAATCGGCTTCCGGATCTCCTGCGCCGCTACGAGACCGACAAACCGATGATGCTCTGGAGGTTCGGCATCGCCGTCAGCCTCTTCGTCGCCTTCCTGTTGTTCCTCGCGGTCGCGGGGTTCGGTTTCGCCCTGCTCGCCGGAGCGCGGCCGGCCTGGGCCCGCGCCCTGCGCCGCGACCGTCTCGCGGAGGTTTTGCCGCGCGCCGCGATCGCCGCCGCGGGACTCTTCGGCCTCCACCGGGCCCTTCGCGCCGCGGCGAGAGTGTGGCCGGCGCTCTTCTCGCCGGACGTGGCGCTTCCGGACCAGCTCGCGGCCCTGGCGCCGTGGGCCGATCCGCTGCTGGCAGCCCTGCGGACGACCTTCCTGATCGCCGTGGCCGCCAGCGTCGCCGCGCTCGCGGCCCGCCACGAGTTCTTCAAGAGCACGGTCGGGCGCGTGCTCGGCGCCGGCGCGATCCTGGCGTCGTTGCTTCCGAACGAGCTGGGCACACCCGGCGAATTCGCCGCGTCCCTGCTCCCGGCGCTCGCCGTCGCGGGCTGGATGGCCTTCTGCGCCTTCCGGCTGCTGTCCGACAGCCCGGCCGCGTGGCTGCTGTTCGGGGCGCTCGCGTTTGGCGGGGCGTCGGCCGCGGATCTGCTCTCGCAGCCGGCCGCCGCGGACAAGGCGCTGGGATGGGCGAGCCTGGTGCTGCTCGCGCTGGGCGTGCTGCTGCTGCTGCGCCGCGAGCGCCGTCCCGCGGTTGCCTCCGCCGCCGCGGAGCCCTGAGCGCCGCGGCCTACGGCCTACGTCCCGGTGGAGTGGTACCGCTTCACGCCCGCCCGCCAGAGTGAGAGGGCGAGCGTGAGGGTCACGGCGGCCACGAGCGGCACGGCCCAGAACTGCACGAGGAACTCCTCGCGCCGAAGGAATCTGGCGGTCGGATAGAACGACGCGAAGGCGAACGGGATGACGAAGGAGAGCGCGACGCGGACCCAGGCGTCGTAGATCGTCAGCGGGTAGCGCCCGAACTGCATGAGGTTGAAGACGGGGGGCGAGATGCCGATGCGGTCTTCGATCCAGAACGACGTCGCGGTCAGCGCGACGAAGATCGCCAGGTAGATCGCCGCGCCGCACGCCGCCCAGACGACGAAGAGGAACACGTCGAGAGGCCCCCAGGCGATCCCGAGGCGGCGGGAGGCCCAGATCACGGCCCCGACTCCGACGACCGATTCCTGGAGGGATTCCAGCCGGAACGACTCGAAAAGGACCTGGAAGACCGAGGAGACGGGCCGCAGCAGGACGCGGTCGAAGCGCCCCTCGATCAGGAATCGCTCGGGAAAGAAGTAGAGGTTCCAGGAGAGCACGTTGAAGATCCCGAAGGGCACCAGGGAAAATCCGTAGAGGAAGACCAGCTCCTCGAACTTCCAGCCCTGCAAGGGCGGCACTCGCGAGAAGAGGATCAGCAGGAAGGAGAACGCGGCCGCGGTCCCCAGAAACGAGGCGAGGACCGAGGAGAGGAAGTCCGCGCGGTATTCGAGCCGGGCCTTCGCGTACTGCAGGAAGTACATGCCGAACAGGCGGAGGTGCCGCATTTAGCAGGCTGCTGAAAAATGGATGCGGGCGTCGTGTCCGGCACTTTGCAGCCGGCGCCCGTATCCGGCCGCTCGGCATCGCCCGGAGGCCGGCTTCTTTCGGGCGTCGGCAAAGTGCCGTCCACCCCACGGGTTACGGCGGCGCGGGGCCATCTGCGGCGTCAGCGCTCCTCGCCGATGCGGGGGCATCGCCGTCGTCGCGCTTCCTTGCATCTGACCCCGCGGCGCTCGTAACGCCATCCCACACCATCTTTCAGCAACCTGCTCAGCCTCCCTGGATCGTGACGAGGCGGCGCGAGGAATTCCACATCGCGCGGCCCAGGAGCACCAGCGCGACCGCCCAGGCGGCCTGCATCGACAGCAGACGCCACGACTCGGCTCCCTGGGCCTTGCCGAGGTACAGCGCCGCCGGGGTGTAGTTGATGTGCGGAAAGGGGGAGAGCATCAGCGCCGAGCGCAAGGGCTCCGGGAAGAGCGTGGTCGGGATCAGCAGGCCCGAGAGCAGCTCCAGGACGAAGTACTTCGCCCGGAGGATCCCCAGGATCGACTTCGTGCGGATCGCGATCAGCCCGACGAGGAAGTTGATCGCGGCGACCAGAACGAAGGCGAGGAGCGCCGAGACGAGGAACATCGCCCCCGCGAGCGCCGACGCCGGCGCCCGGAGCGGGAACAGCAGGGCCAGCACGACCGAGATCGGAAGCGTGAACATCAGCGCCCGGAAGGCCGACTGGCCGGCGGCGTCGGCCACCATGACGGTCTGGAAGTCCACGGGCCGGATCAGGTTCATCGCGAGGCGTCCTTCCTGGACCTGCGCCGCGAGATCGCGGTCGATGTCGTTGAAGTAGAAGGAGCGGATCGCCCAGCCGACCGCGACGTAGGTGATCATCTCGGACAGCGAGAAGCCGGCCACCGTGGGGGAGTGGGAGTAGACCGCGCGCCAGATGAAGAAGTAGACGGAGACGTTGAAGACGTACGTCAGCACGCCGACGTAATAGCGCGCGCGGTACGCCAGCATGTTCAGGAACCCGATGCGGGCGAAGGGCAGCGCCGTGCGCCAGGGCGAGACCGCGGCCGGCAGGACCGCGCTCACGCGATGCCCTCCCGGTAGATCCGCTGGACGACCTCCTCGATCTCCGGCTCGTCGATGGACAGGTCGGCGACGTCGAAGCGGTTGACGATCTCCTTCACGACGGAGGCCGGGGACTTCGCGCGGCGGCCGACGTCGACGCGATAGCGCAGGGTCGCGATTTCCCGGACCTCGAGGCCGTCGAGGTCCCGCAGGGCCGCCTCGGGGGCCGTCTTGACGTCGAAGGTGATCGAGGTCACCGGCAGGATCTTGTCGCGCAGCTGCGAGAGCTCGCCGTCGAAGAGCAGGCGGCCGTGGTCGATGACCATGACGCGGCGGCAGAGGGTCTCGATGTCCGAGAGATCGTGCGTCGTCAGCAGAACCGTCGTGCCCTCCTGGCGGTTGATCTCCTGGAGGAACTCCCGAACGGAGGCCTTCGCCACGATGTCCAGGCCGATCGTGGGCTCGTCCAGGAACAGCAGGGGAGGGCGGTGCAGCAGCGAGGCCGCGAGATCGCAGCGCATCCGCTCGCCGAGCGAGAGCTTGCGCACCGGCTGGTTCAGATACGCCGAGAGGCCCAGGACCTTGTCGAAGAGGTCCATGCGCTCGCGGTATTGCGCGTCGGTCAGCCCGTAGATCTCCTTGAGCAGGCGGAAGGACTCCACGACGGCGATGTCCCACCAGAGCTGCGTGCGCTGGCCGAACACGACGCCGATCGACGCGACGTAGCGCGTGCGGTCCCGCCACGGCACGTAGCCGTTGCAGTGCAGCTCGCCGGAGGTCGGCGTCAGGATCCCGGTGAGCATCTTGATCGTCGTGGACTTCCCGGCGCCGTTGGCTCCGATGTAGCCGACCATCTCGCCGGGAGCGATGTCGAAGCTCACCCCGGACACGGCGACGGTCTCCGTGGTGTGCCGCCGCACGAGGGCCTTCAGGGCGCCGGCCAGGCCCTCCTCCCGGCGAAAGCTCTTGAAGACCTTGGTCAGGTCCCGGACCGAGACGAGCGGGCCGCTCACGGCCGTCGCGGCCCCCGGCGGCCGCGCGGCGGACGGTCTCCCTCGCCGGCGTCCAGCGCCACCGCCCGCGCATAGATCTCCCGCGCCGGGAGGCCCGCGCGGGCGGAGATCTCGCGCGCGATCTGCCGCTTTTCGACGCCCTGCGCGAGGCGGGCGCGGATCGCGTCATCCAGGGCTTCGCCGCTCATAGGCGCCGCCTCGTCGTCGGCTGCCCCCTCGCAGACCACCGTGATCTCTCCGCGCGCGATCCCGGCCTCCCGCACGCGGCGGGCGAGATCGGAGAGGCTCCCGCGCAGGATTTCCTCGTGCGCCTTCGTCAGCTCGCGCGAGACGGCGGCCCGGCGCGGCCCGAGAATCCGCGCGGCGTCCTCGAGGGACTCCGCGATCCGGTGGGGCGCCTCGAACCAGACGAGCGTCTCGGAGCGGCTGCGGAGCGCCTCCAGGGCGCGGCGGCGCTCGCCCTCGCGCGCGGGGAGAAACCCGAGGAAGACGTGGGGCACTCCGGGCAGCCCCGAGACGGCCAGGGCCGCGGCGGGCGCCGAAGGGCCGGGGACGACCTCGACCGCGTATCCCGCATCGGCGGCCGCGGCGACCAGGTGGCGTCCCGGGTCCGAGATCCCCGGCATCCCCGCGTCCGAGACGAGCGCGACGGTCTCGCCCCGGGCGAGCCGGGCCAGCAGCTCGGTCGACCGCGCGCGCTCCCGCGGCTCGGGAGCGGAGACGCGGGGCGCGGCGAGAGAAAAGCGCGCCGCCAGCTTCGCGGTGACCCGCGTGTCTTCGCAGTAGATGGCGTCCGCCTGCTCGAGGGCGCGGCGCGCCCGGGGAGAAAAATCCTCGAGGTTGCCGATCGGGGTTCCGACGACGACGAGCCGTCCGCGTCTCTCGGGCATCGGGGGCGGCAAAAATAGCACGGAGCGGCGATAATGGCCGGCCGATGCGATCCGCCGCGGCCGCCGCGATCCTGCTCCTCGCGCTGACCGCGACGCTCCCGGGCGCGGCGGTCGACCGCATCGCCGCCGGCGTCAACGACGTCGCGATCCCCGAGTCGGAGCTGGCGCGGGCGACGAAGCTTTCGGGCCTCCAGCCGCAGCCCGGCG
>DATBIJ010000064.1:0-2762 GCA_036557025.1 Thermoanaerobaculia bacterium
GCGAGCTGTTCGCCGAGCTTCCAGGAGTAGGCCCCGAGCATCCCGCGGTTGGCGACGGTGATTCGCGAGGTCGCGAGCATCCGCATGTACCCGGGTACGGAGTACTCGCGGCGCATAGTGTTCTCGGGAAAGGCCTCGAAGGCGTCGGGCGTGGGCCGGAAACCGCCGGCGAAGCGGATCGGCATCCGCTTCAGGCGCGTGATCAGCTCGTTGCGCCGCCGCGCGTCCTCCCTCGAGGTCGCCGCCCACGCGCTGCAGGTCAGGAAGACGTCGCGGACCGGCTGGAGGCCGCGGTGCCGGCGGATCCGGTCGATCGACCAGGTCGAGCGGAGCGAGGATCGCGCTCCCCGCCACAGAAAGTGCGCCGTCGCGGCACGGCGCTCTCCGGATCGCGCGATCTCCGCCCACGGCAGCGGGAGTGGGAAGAAGAGCCCCGCCCCGAGCACCTTGGCGGCCTTCTCCGGGGCCAAGTTGCCGGCGACCCAGGCGGGGTCGTAGTTCGCCTTGAACATCACGTCGACGACGTCGAGAAGATGCGGATCGATGTCTCCGTGGCCGTCGAGGAGGTCGATTGCTGCCCGGCAGGCCCCGGCACGACCTTCCCCCTCCAGCAGGAGGTAGCACTTGAAGGAGCGCGGGTAGTTGCGCAGCCGCCCGACCTCGACCCATCTCGGGAGACCACTGCGAAAGGAAAGGGCGATGCCCCGCCGGCGGGCTTCTGCGGCAAGCGCCGCGATGTGAAAGGAGGTGAACAGGATGTCCATCTCCTGGTTGAGGGTGATCGTGAGCCGCATCGCCGCGCGCGTTCAGGGCCGCCGACCGGACATTCCCGGCAGCTCCTCGATCTGCCCCGGGAACGTCGTGGCGGCCATCCGCGGGAGCGACGCCAGAGGCAGATCCAGCCGCCGCCGCAGGAACGCGTAGGAAGGGTCGGTGGGAGCGAGACCGTCCTCGCCGCGGCGCCAGTACTGGTAGTGCAGCATCGGGGAGAGCGCCCAGCCCGTCGCGCCGATCACGCCGAGGCGATCGCCGCGCGCGACCTTGCGGCCGCGGCGCACCTCCACCTTCGAGAGGTGGCCGTAGAGCGTGGCGCACGCCTCGCCATGCGAGACCACGACGATGTCCCCCAGACGCCAGAGCCAGCCGGGAGCGCGCGGCCGGACACGCCCGGTGAAGACGACGGTCCCGCCTCCGGCGGCCACGACCGGCGTTCCGGCGGGGGCGGCGATCTCGATGCCGGGAAAGAACTCCTCCCGGCCCGTCCAGGGCGAGATGCGCGGCCCGAACATGGCGGCCGGCTCGAAGAGCGTCGCGGCGATCGGCAGGATCGCGGGCACGTCGGCGGACAGGGAAGGATCCCGCTCTTCTCGATCGGCGAGCACGCTGCGCCCACGCTCGAGCGCCCGCAGGTAGAGCGGCAGCGCCCCGGCGATCGCCAGCGGATCGTCGGAGGCGAGCAGGCCCCGGTCGGGATCGAGCACGCGGGGCCACTCCGTGGCGGGCACGTGGTAGAGGAAGGCGATCCGGTTGAGGGTGTCTCCGGAATTCACGGCGCGCTCGCGCAGACGCAAGGCCCTGTCGCGCACGGCGTTCCATCCCGTGGCGACGCGGCCGCTCTCGGCGGCCAGCTCTGCGGAACGCTCGGCGCGGAGGTTCTGAACGGCAACCGCGGGGACCGTGATCCAGAGCGAGGAGAGCATCAGCACGAGGGCCGCCGCGGCGAACATCACGGCGCGCTCGCCCCGTGGACCCAGCACGACGGTCCGCACGGCGCCCCGTCCCGACGCGGGGTGGAACTGGATCTCCATCGCGGGCCTAACAGCCTGCCTTCGGGGTACGGCGCCTCACACCCTCTTTCCGCAACCTGCTAGTACTCCATCGCCATGACGCCGAGCCGTCGACGATCCTGCGAGAGACCGAGCCGGCGGGGAATGAAGGATCGCGACAGCCGGAAGACGATCTCGCCGCCGGCGCCCGCCGGCGCGGAGAGCGTCAGCGTCACGCCCTCCCCCGGCGGCAGCATACGGCGATAGAGCTCGCGACCGCCTCCGGAGGCCACGATCTCGACGGAGCGCGCGTCGGGCGGAAAGTGTGCCAGCCCCAGCCGCAACCTCTCCCCCGGAGCGAGGCGCAGCGCGAAGCTCTCCCGGGTCCACCGGAAGGAGCCGCCCTCGGTCTTCTCGAGGTCGTAGAAGCCGATCCGGCGGCCATGCGAGAACGCGGCGTCGGCGTGCGCGGTCTTCCCGACGGCGGCGGCCGCCGCCAGCGTCCAGACGCCGAGCAGGAGGCCCCGCGCGACCCTCGCCGGGCGGGCTTCGGCAGCGGTGCGCGCCTCCGCCGCGAGCGCGAGGAGCAGGAAGAAGACGAGTCCGGCGTCCGCGCCCAGCCAGTGCGAGCCCACCCCCAGGGCCACGAGGAAGCCCAGCACGGAGAGGCCGGCCGCGGCCGGCGCGGCGCCGTCGCGGAAGATCGCGCGCAAGGCCATGACGGCGGCGACGACGACGAACCAGATCGTCAGCGCGAACCCCGCCAGCCCCGTCTCCGCGAGCGCCTGGAGGTACGCGCTGCCCGGGTTGTCGCGCATCCGGAATCGCTCTCCCGTGGCGGCGAGGTCCGGCAGCCGCCAGGCGAAGGATCCCAGCCCCCCGCCTTCCACGGGGTCCTGTCGAAACTCGGCGATCGCGCTCTTCCAGAGCAGGGGCCGCGACGAGAGCCGGTCGCCGGCGCTCTTGGAGGCGTCGAAGGTCGCCGCGAGCCGGGCG
>DATBIJ010000065.1:0-3175 GCA_036557025.1 Thermoanaerobaculia bacterium
CCCGGTCCCGACGGCCGGTCGCGCCGCGGCGCCGCCGCCGCCCGCACCGGCGGCATCGGTGCGCTCCGACGCGCGGCGGTCCTGGGACGAGCGCGCGCAGCGCGACCGCCGGAAGCTCGCGGGGGAGAAGTCGACGCGCTACACGATCCAGCTCATGCTCGCCTGCGAGATCCCGTCGCTCACCGACGCCTGGAAGCACGACCTTCCGGCGGGGACGATGTGGCTGCTTCCTCGGGAGCACAAGGGCCGGGCGTGCTTCCGCATCCTCTGGGGGCGCTACCCGACGCTCCAGGCGGCGACCGCCGCCCAGTCCACCGTGCCGAGTCACTTCCGCCGGGGCGCCAATCGCCCCGCGGTCATCGATGCCCAAAAAACTCTGCTACCCTAATGCTTTAGACTTTCCGGCGAGGAATCGAAACTTGGCGATGGCGGCGAAGCCTCATCTTCCGTCGGGGAGGGTCGCGGGTCGCCGAGACCCCGGCGACGCCCCATGAGTACCCCCGCCGCCCCGGCCGCCAGCAGCTTCCGCGGCTCGCTCTCCGAGACCCCCCTTCCCGCGGTTCTGCGGCGAATCTTCCTCGAGGGGCTCAAAGGCACGCTGACGCTCGTTCGTGGAGACGAGACCCGCCACCTCTTCTTCGAGAAAGGGGAGCTGCGCACCGCGACCTCCTCGCGGGAGGGACAGCGCATCGGCGCGTTCCTGAAGCGCCGCGGCTGGATCACGGATCAGGACCTGGCCTGGGCCCTGGAGACCGTGTCGCGACAGGGGCGCGCGCGGCTGGGGAAAATCCTCGTCGAGAAGGGCTTCGTGTCCCGGGCCGTCCTCGACTCGGAGATGAAGCGCCTCGTCGAGGAGATCGTCTACTCGACCTTCGAGTGGGAGGACGGCGAGTTCCGGTTCCAGGCCTCGACGGGTGTCCTGGACCCGGACGTCGCCCTGTCGCTCTCCACGGCCGCCATCATCGTCGAGGGATTGCGGCGCCTGCCCGAGGCCGAGAAGTTCCGCGAGCGGCTCGGCGACGGGCGAAGGGTTCCCGGGCTGGCCAGCGATCCCATGTCCCGCTACCAGTACCTTCCGCTGACGCCCCAGGAGGCGTACCTGCTGTCGCGCATCGACGGCGTGACCGATCTCGACTCCCTGCTGAAGATCGGGGGAGCCTCGCGCGGCGCGACGGCGAAGACGCTCTACGCCCTTCTCTCGTGCGGCATCGTGGAGTGGCGCGCGCAGGGGCAGACCGTGCGGCTCTCGCGGCCCGAGGGCTACGCGAGCCTCAACATCGAGGTCGGCACCGAGGACGGCGCGCGCTCGCCGGGGCATCTCGAGCTCGTCCGCAACACCTACCGGCGCATCGATTGGCTCTCGCACTACGAGCTGCTCGGCGTTGCGCCCAACGCGATCCCCGAGCAGGTCGAGGCCGCGTACCACGAGCGCAGCCGGCTCTTCCATCCGGACCTGCGGCACCGCGAGGACCTCAAGGGCCTCGAGAAGGAGCTGACGGCGGTCTTCGACCGCTTGAAGAAGGCGTACGAGGAGCTCTCGAATCCCGAGCGCCGGGCGAAGTACGACGCGGCGCTAGACGCTCCGCAGGAGGTCGTCGTCGATCCGGCCTCCGACCCCGTCGCGCGAAAGCGGCTCGCGATGCAGAACTTCCGGCGCGCCAAGGAGCTCATCGAGGAGAAGGACTTCTTCCCGGCGATCGAGATGCTGCTCGAGGCCGTGCGGTTCGTCCCCGACAACGCGGAGTTCCGCTTCACGCTCGGCTCGCTCGAGCTGAAGAACGCGAGCTGGGTCGACCGCGGTCTGGAGAACCTGAAGGAGGCCGCACGACTCGAGCCGCGCAAGGTCAACTACATCCGCGAGGCCGCCAAGGCCCTGCTCGAGCACCACCGCGCGGCCGAGGCCGAGCCCTTTGCCCGCCGGGCCCACGAGCTCGAGCCCACGCAGCAGAGCGCGGAGCTTCTCGACGCGGTCATCCAGTCGATGCCCTCGGAGCCGCAGATCGACTTCGGAGCGGCGGCGCCGCCCTCCGGCGACGAGGCCCCGGCTCAGCCGGAGGAGCGCTCGTCGCTCTTCTCACGCCTGTTCCGGAAGAACACTTGACCCCGATCCTGACCGGCCTCGGCCTTGCGGCCGCGGCGGGTCTGAACTGCTGGGCCGTCCTCCTCGTCGCCCACGGCCTGGCCTTGCTGCTGCCGCAGGAGTTCCCGGGAATCACGGCCGACTTCCTCTCGCAGCCCGCGGTCTTCCAGATCGCGCTGGCGCTGTTCGTCGTGGAATTCCTGGTCGACAAGATCCCGCTGCTCGACCGGCTCTGGGACGTCGGCCACACCCTGTTGCGACCCGCGGTCGGAATCGTGCTCGCCCTCGCCGCTGCGCCGCCGCGTCCCCTGCCCGGGACCGTCGGGATCGCGCTGCTGGCGGGGCTGGTGACGCTCGCGACGCACGTCGCCAAGTCCACCTCCCGGCTGACCTCGACCGCCGCGACACGCGGGTTCGCGCAGTTCGCGATGTCGCTGGCCGAAGACGTCGTCGCGGTGGGCCTGTCCGTCCTGCTCTTCTTCGTGCCCTGGTTCGCCGTCGTGTTCCTCGTCGGGCTCGCCCTGGCGCTGTTCCTCCAGCGGCGTCGCGTGCGCCACTCCCTGCAGGTCCTCTTCTTCCGCCTCCAGCATCCGCGGACGGTGCTCCGGGAGGCCCTCCGCGCGCAGAAGCGGAAGGAGGCGGAGCAGGCCACCTGACGGGGAGGCTCCGCTCGAGCTGATAGAATCGCCCCCGGCCCGAGCGGGCCACGCGATCGCCCCGGCCTCGGCCGGGGAGGAAAGTCCGAACTCCCAACGGGCAGCATGCCGGGTAACGCCCGGTCGCGGCAACGCGAAGGAAAGTGCCACAGAGAACAGACCGCCTTCCCGCCTCGGGAAACCGGACGGGACGGCAAGGGTGAAACGGTGGGGTAAGAGCCCACCGCCCCGACGGCAACGGAGGGGGCACGGCAAACCCCATGCGGAGCAAGGCCAAATAGGGGGACACAGGGCGCGCCCGTCCCGCCCCGCCTCGCGCGGGATGTCCCCGGGTCGGCTGCTCGAGCCCGGAGGAAACTCCGGGTCCAGAGGAATGATCGCGGCCCCGGGAAACCGGGGAACGGAATTCGGCTTACCGGCCCGCTCGGGCTCTTTTCCT
>DATBIJ010000066.1:0-5090 GCA_036557025.1 Thermoanaerobaculia bacterium
CGATCGCGACGTCGTCGTCGACCGCGGTCGCGACGAGGAGGTCCTTTTCGGTCACTGGAGAAGAGTCTATCCGGCGCAGCGGTTATCCGCCGGTCAACCTCTTGAGCGCCGCCTTCAGGTAATCGCCGAAATCCGAGGGGGCGCCGCCCAGCCGCGCGATGGTCTCCACGGCGCGCTCGGCCTCCGACTTGCGGTACCCCAGGTTCACCAGCGCCGAGACGACGTCGTCGGAGCGGACCGCGGAGGTCTCGACGGGGAGGGCCTCGCCGGAGACCTTCTGGACCTTGTCCGAGAGCTCGAGCGTCATGCGCTCCGCGGTCTTCTTCCCGACGCCCGGAACGGCGACGAGCCGCCGGATGTCCTGCGTGCGCAGGGCCTCGATCAGCTCGCCGGGCGGGATACCGGAGAGAACCGTCAGCGCCACGCGCGGTCCGATCCCCGCCACCGAGAGCAGAAGCTGGAAGAGCAGACGCTCCCGCTCGGTCAGGAAACCGTAGAGCGCGAGGGCGTCCTCCCGCACGTGCGTGTGGATCCAGAGCGAGGCGGGGCTCTCGACCTCCGGGAGCTCGTAGAAGGTCGAGAGCGGGATCGCGACGGCGTAGCCGACGCCGTTGACGTCCAGGAGCACCTGGTCCGGCGCCTTGGCGGCGAGCCGTCCCGTCAACCGGCCGATCATCGGAGAAGTGAATCGTGAATCGTGAAACGTGAATCGAGGACGGACCTCTGGCTCCGATTCACGATTTACGATTCACGTCTTACGGTCTACGGTTCAGGAGCGGCCGCCTGTCGGCTCGTCGGGGAGATACTCCTGAAGGAACGCCTCGTCGATCTTCACGCCGGTCTCGACGCGCCGGGCCTGCAGGTACGCGCGGATCAGACGCTCGGCCTCCTTGCGGCGCAGCGACTCGACGATCTCGGACTTCTGGGCCTCGAAGAGCGACGGATCCGGTGCTTTGCGGGAGATCACGCGGAACAGCGCGTAGCCGCCGGGGATCGGCACGGGGGCTCCGGCCTCCCCCTGCGCGGTCGCGAACACGGCCTGCGAGAGCTCCGGCGCGTTGCCGATCTCCGGCACCGGGCCGCCGGGCGCGAACTCGGGCGTCGTCTTGACCTCGGCCTCGTAGCGCTTTGCGATGGCGGCGAGGCTGCCGCCTCCGGACAACTCGCGCGCGACGGGGGTCAGCGCGTCGAGCGCGTCCTTGCGGCGGCGGTCCTGCTTCCATTGCTCGGCGACCTGCCCGCGGATCTCCTCGAAGGGGGGCACGCCCGCGGCGCGCTCCTCGGCGACCTTCAGGATGACGAAGCCCCGCGGCGAGGTGACCGGCGTCCTGGCCATCTCCCCGACCTTCAGGGTCCAGGCCTGCTCGAGCAGCTCCGCGGGCGCGCCGAGCCCCTCGATCGGTTGACCGCGGGCGGCCCAGGGCGCGACGTTGAAGCTGATCGTGTCGGTCTGCAGCTTGCGCAGGCCCTCGTCCGAGGAGTCCTTGCGCGCTTTCTCCGCCAGCTCCTTCGCGAGGTTCTCGGCGTCGG
Source organism: Thermoanaerobaculia bacterium (assembly GCA_036557025.1). Classification (GTDB taxonomy): domain Bacteria; phylum Acidobacteriota; class Thermoanaerobaculia; order UBA5066; family Gp7-AA6; genus DATBIJ01. The sequence continues at coordinate 1,531 of DATBIJ010000066.1, forward strand.
CCATCGCACGCGTCGAGGAGAGCTCGGCTTCGAGTGCGGGCCGGACCTCCGCGAACTCCCGCGTGCGCGCCGGGCTCTTCGCATGGAACTGGATGACGTGGTAGCCGAACTGGGTCTTGACCGGCCCCGCGATCTCGCCGGGCGCCATTTTCGCGACGGCCTGCTCGAACTCGGGCACCATCTGGCCGGCGCCGTACGGGGGAAGGCGGCCGCCCTGGCCCTTGCCGCTGGGGTCCTCGGTGAGCTCGTCGGCCAGCTTCGCGAAGTCCTCTCCGCCGCGGGCGCGGGCGAGGATCGAGCGGGCTTTCGTCTCGGCGGCGGCGGCGAGGCCCGGCGGGGCGTCCGGCTCGCTCTTGATGAGGATATGGGAGACCGAGAAGGTCTCGGGCACGGCGAACTGCGCCTTGCGCTTCTCGTACTCGGCGCGCACCTCCGGCTCGGCGACGGTGAGCTTCGCGCGCACCTTCTCGCGGTCGACGAGCAGGTACTTGAGCTGCCGCTGAACCGGCGCCTTGAAGCGATCCCGGTCCTTCTCGAAGAAGGCCTTCAGCTCCGCCTCCGTCGGCTCGACGGAGGTCTCCACACGCGCCGCCGGAACGAACACGTACTCGATGGTGGCGCGATCGTTGCGCTGGGTGAACTCCTTCTTGACGTCCGCGTCGGTGACGACGACGCCTTCGCGGATCGAGGCGTCGTACTTCTGGAGCAGGAGGTCTTCGCGCAGCCCCTCTTCGAATCGGACCGCGGTCATGCCGTTGTTGCGCAGGATCCTCTCGTATTTCTCGCGTCCGATGAACTGGCCGTTCTCCTGGAACACCGAGAGCGAGGTGACCTGGCGCGCGAGCTCCTCGTCGGAGACGCGCAGCTTCAGGCGGCGGGCACCTTCCAGGCGCAGCTGCCGATCGACCATTCCCTCGAGCACCTGGCGGGGCAGATCCATCATGCGCGCCAGCTGCGGCGTGAAGTTGCCGCCGTACATGCTGCGATAACGGTCTTCCTGAGAGCGGTAGACCTTGTCGAACTCGAGCGCCGTGATGTTCTTGCCCGAGACCTCCGCGACGGTGCGGGTCGCGGGGTTCTGGTTACCGGTTCCGGTGCCCGAGACGAAGACGAATCCGAGGACGAACACGATGATGACCGCGAAGAGCGTCCACTTCAGATGGTGGAAGCTGTCGCGCATGGCCTTGAGCATCGAGAGGCTCCTTCGCGTTCCGGATAGGGAACGGCGGAATATAGCAGGGGCCGGCCGAGCGAGGCGCCTCCCGGAACGCGTCGGGACAGGTGACGCGGCCGGGATCGGCTGTGTTCTTGCTATGCTATTGAGCTTGGACCGTGTAAGTCCCGAAAACATCGATGTTTAAGCGCCGACGGAAGCCGGGCCAGCACCAACCGGTCGGGACGGATATCGACTGGTTCGTCATCCCGATCGAAAGAATCCGGCAGGCGGGCCTGGTCGCCGTGCTGCTTCTCGCCGCGGCGATCATCGGCTATTTCCTCTGGTCGCGAACCAAGCGGACTCCCGAGGAGCGCGCCACGGCGGAGATCGCCGCCGCGGAGTCGCTCTACGGGCGGGCGGCCGCGGCCGCCACCGGCTCGCGGCCGGGCTCCAACCTCGCGCAGGCGCGCGAGGCGCTCCAGGGCGCGCGCGAGAACTTCGGCGTGCGCAAGTTCGAGGACGCCTTCCGGCTCGCGATCGAGTCGCAGTCCTATTCGCGTCGCGTCCTGGGAGGCGGGGGAGACGACGAGACGGGAGACGCCTCGTTCATCTTCATCGAGGGAGACGTGTCGGTGCAGAGCGCGGGCCGCTCCGTCTTCGAGCCGGCGCGGCAGCGGCAGGCTCTCTTCGACGGCGACTTCATCAAAACGGGGCGCACCGGGTCGGGCGAGATCATGTTCGCCGATGGGACGCTCTATACGATCCGACCGGGCTCGCTCTTCGAGGTGCGCCGCCCGGCCGCGACGGAGGCGTCCGGAAGCCAGATCAAGATGGTGTCCGGAGCGATCTCCGTCTACACCTCCGGCTCGAGCTCGACCGTCGCCACCGACGCCGCGGTCGCCGCGATCCAGCGCAATTCGCGCGTGGGCATCGACGTCGCTCCCAACGACAGAACCGAGGTCACCAGCTTCCGCGGCCAGACGACGGTGTCGACGGGACGAGAGTCGGTTCTGCTCAACGACCGCGAGCGCATCACCGCCGGGGCCGGCACGGGCGCGATCTCCGCGAAGGTCGCCCTGCCGGAGTCGCCGGTGCCCCTGCTGCCCGCCGACAACCGCCTCTACGACCTCCAGACCGGCGACCAGGTCGACCTTCGCTGGAGCCCGGTCGACAACGCCGCCCGCTACCGCCTCCAGATCTCGCGCAGTCGGCTCTTCGTGCCGGACGCGACCGAGGTGGACCTGGATGATCGCGTGACGAACTCCGCGCGGGTCAAGGTGTCCCGGGAGGGGTCGTACTACTGGCGCGTCGCGGCAATCGATGCGACCGGGGTCTCCTCGGATTGGAGCTCCGTGCGCCGGTTCCGCATGTTGACCGAGCCCGTGCGCTCGGGCAGCGGGGACGTGACGCCCCCGTCCCTGGCCGTCTCCACGCCCCAGCAGATGGGAAGCCTGTTCTTGATCTTCGGCAAGACCGAGCCGGGTGCGATCGTGACGGTCAACGCGGAGCCGGCGGACGTCGAGGCCGACGGTTCCTTCAAGAAAACGATTACGATCGAGCGGGACGGCTACTCGACGCTCGTCATCAAAGCGGTCGACGCCTCGGGCAACGAGACGGTCCGGCCGATCCGGGTGTTCGTCGAAACGTTGTGAGAGGTGAATCGTGAATGGTGAATCGTGAATCGAAGTGAGGGCCCGGATTTTCCCGATTCACGATTCCCGATTCACGCTTAACGGCCCAGGGGGTTTTCTTGGCGTTCAAATCGGTCTTCTCGGTGTTCTCCAACGATCTGGCGGTCGATCTGGGCACCGCCAACACCCTGGTCTTCGCCCGGGGAAAGGGAATCGTCGTCCGCGAGCCGTCGATCGTGGCGGTCAACAACACGACCAACCGCGTCGAGGCGGTAGGGCACGAGGCGAAGGAGATGCTCGGCCGCACGCCGGGCAACATCGTGGCCATCCGTCCGATGAAGGACGGCGTGATCGCCGACTTCGAGGTGACCGAGAAGATGCTCGATCACTTCATCAAGAAGGCACACGGCCGCTCGCTGTTCGTCCGTCCGCGGATCGTGGTGTCGGTTCCTTCGGGGATCACCCAGGTCGAGAAGCGCGCGGTTCAGGACTCCGCCTTGCGCGCGGGGGCCTCGGAGGTCTTCATCATCGAGCAGGCCATGGCCGCCGCGATCGGCTCGGGCCTCCCGATCACGGAGCCGACCGGCAACATGATCGTGGACATCGGCGGGGGCACGACGGATGTCGCGGTCATCTCGCTGGCGGGCATCGTCTACAGCCGGTCGGTCCGGATCGCGTCCAACGAGATGGACGAGGCGATCATTCAGTACGTCAAGCGCAAGTACAACCTGCTGATCGGCGAGCGCACCGCCGAACAGATCAAGATGGAGATC
>DATBIJ010000067.1:0-13285 GCA_036557025.1 Thermoanaerobaculia bacterium
GACGCCGTGCCGGGCGCCGCAGTACGCCGCGAAGCTCTCCTCGAAACGCACGATGTAGGGGCCGAGCGAGGAAACCCAGTTCGAACGCAACGCGTCGAGGACGTAGATCTCCTCGCGGCCGTCCAGGACCGGCTGCCAGACGGGAATCACGTCTTGCCCACTCGGTGGGCGACTTCGAAATGAATGAACGATTTTATCGCGACCCGCCGCCCGGCTTCTCGGCGACGGCGAACACCGACAGGCCGGCCGGAAAGCGCACGCCGGCGCGGGAGAGGCGCGCCTCGAACGCGGCGACCGCGCCGAGCGCGGCGTTGAAGACTCGGGGCACGGGCGCGACGTCCGAGACCGCTGCCGTGCGGCGGCGACGCCCGCGCCGGAGCAGGCGCCAGAGGGCCGCGGCCGGGAACAGCAGCGCGTTTCGGTAGCGAAGCTGACGAGCGCGGAAGCCCGCGCCTTCCAGCAGATCCCGGATCTCGCCGCGCCGGTAGCGGCGGTTGGTCCACACGGCGTCGTCATGAGGTCCGCGCAGGGCCTGGAAGGCGGGAACCTGCAGAACGAGGAGCCCTCCGGGCCGGAGGCAGCGGAACAGCTCCCTCAGCGCCGCCTCCTCGCGAACGGCGCGGTGACAGAGGACGTCGATGGAGGTCGCGGCGTCGAAGCGGGCGTCGAGGAATGGCATCCGCGTGACGTCGGCGCAGGCGATCCGCGTCAACCGACGCCGCGCCGCCAGACCCGCGCCGAGCAGGGAGGCGTCCACGCCGAAGCCCTTCCACGGCAGCGCCGCGAGCAGCCCGCCGGTGCCGCACCCGGCGTCCAGGTACGCCGCCCCGAGAGGAAGCCGCGCGGACTCGAGCGCCCGCCGGACTTCCCGCCGCAGGGCCTCGAACCACCAGTGCGTCGTCTCGACTTCGAAGAGGGCCTGGTACTCCGAAGGGTTCATACCGCGCGGACCGCTTGCCGCACTACGCGACCCAGAGCCAGTTGACGAACCGCGCCGAGAAGAAGAGCAGGGCCGCCGCGGAGAGCGCCCACCAGACCCGCCGGAGGACCCTGCGGCCGCGGGAGGCCTCCGTCATCGCGAAATAGGCGGGATAGACGACGAGGAGAAACCGCGGCATCCCCCCGGACAGGCCGGTCGTCATCGGCAGCAGCAGCGCGCCGCCCGTCCACGCCGCGTCGCTCCAGCGGCGCCGGCGAAGCTGGAAGACCGCCGCCAGGGCGAAAAGCGCGGTCGCGGCGTAATCCAGAGCGAGCGACGGATCCGTCCGCCAGGACTGATGCTTGAAGCGAAGGCCCATCGAGTAGAACCAGTCCCAGATCCCGTGCCAGGAGCTCGTGGGCCTGTCCCACCCGCCCATCGATCGGAAGAAGAGGTCCGGTTCGCCGTGGACGATCCCGATGCCGTAGATCCAGCCGAAGACGACGACGAGGGGCACCGCTCCCAGCAGGAGGGCCCGCCACAGCCGCCTGGGCCGCGGCTCCGGCGAGGCGGCGTACCCGGCGGGCCTCTCCAGCGCCGCCAGCAACAGGGCCGGCGCGGCCGCGATCGCCGAGGCGCGCGTCAGGGAAAGCAGGGCCGCGAAGAGCGCCGCGCGCCAGATCGGACCCGAGCGGGCGTCGCGAAGCGCGAGCAGGGCGAAGAGAAGGAACATCGATTCGGCGTAGACCGCCGCGAGAAAGAAGGAGGTCGGAAACAGCAGGAGAAACGCGACGGCGGCGCGGGCTTCCCCTTCCCCCTGCCGGAGGAGCGCCTCCCGGTAGAGGAGCGGCATGGCCAGGAAGAGACAGAGATAGCTGACGATCAGGCCGGCGTAGAAGCCGTCGATCGAGAGCGCCTCGTGCAGGATCTTCGCGGTGTACGGATAGAGCGGGAAGAACGCGTGGTTCGACGACTTCCCGGGCGGCGGCGGCGGGCCGTAGCCCAACTCCATGATCGAGAGATACCAGCCCGAGTCGAACCGGGCGTAGAGCGGCGCGCGCGCCTGAAGCGGGTCGTCCCATCCGTTTCGGTGCGCCATGGGGAGGTACGCCCGCGCGATCGATCCCCAGACGCCGAGCAGGAGCACCCAGGCGAGGACGGCGAGGAACAGCCGCGGCGGGCCGAAGAGCCGGCCCAGCGTCCCCGCGAACTTTTCGAGGGCGGTCAAGCTTGCGCAACAGACTAGCAGGTCGGCGGGATGGACTCAGAGCCGGCGGATCGCCTTCATCGCGTCCTTGAGCGACGCGCGGTGGTCCCAGAAGTCCTCCCACGGGTCGGGGGCCGCGAGGCGCTTCTCGACGTTCGAGAGATTGAAGCTCGAGGGATCGAGCCTGGGGTCGACCTCTTTCCAGGCGAGCGGGGCCGAGTAGGGGGCCTTGGGACGGCGTCGCAGGCACCAGGGCGAGACCACGGTCTGCCCGTGTCCGTTGCGCAAGGCATCCAGGTACACGCGGTCGCCGCGGGAGGCGACGCGCCCCTCCACCGTCAGCTGGTTCGGGTAAGCGGCCGCGAGGCGCGCGCTCAAGGTCTGCGCGAACTCCAGGACCTCGGAGGTGTCGGGGCCGACCTTGATCGGCACGAAGACGTGCATCCCGCGGCTGCCGGAGGTCTTCGGGTACGCCGGCAGCTTGAGCGCCTCGAGCGCCTTCCCGACCAGGAGGCCGGCACGGGCGGCGTCGGCGAAGCTGCCCGTGGAGGGATCCAGGTCGAAGCAGACCCAGTCGGGCTTGCGGGGATCCCTGGCGCGGCTTCCCCAGACGTGGATCGCGATGCATCCCAGGTTCGCCAGGCCGAGCTGCGTCTCGAGCTTCCCGCCGACGACGGTGTTGGTGACTCCCCGGTCGTGCTCGATCTTCTTGGTCGGCGTGTCCGGCGGCAGGCCGTGCGGCTTCTCCTTCTGGTAGAAGCAGTCGCCGAGCATCCCGTCGGGACAGCGCTCGAGCGAGAGCAGTCGATCCTTCAGGTAGGGACCCAGGCGGGGCCAGACCTTCACGTAGAAGAGCAGCATGTCGACCTTGGTGTAGCCCTCCTGCGGCCAGAAGACCTTCGTCGGGTTGGAGACCCGGATCGGCAGCCGCTGCGGGGCGGCGGCGGCCTTTCCCGTCGCCTTCGACGCCGCCTTCGCTTTCGGCGTCGCCTTCGGCTTCGGGCTCATCGCGCGGCTCCCGGCAGCTTCACCTCGGAGGGATCCTTGTCGTCGCGCAGGCCCAGGTACACCGGCTGGCGCAGGCGCCCGTCCTCGGTCCACTCCTGGTAGGCCACCTGGGCGACGAGCTTGGGCGCGAGCCACGTCGCGTCGCGCTCCTTCGGAAGGTCGTCGAAGGGCGACGTCGCGCGCTCGAGCGGCCGGAAGCGGCGGTGGAGGTCCGTGAGGGTCTTCTCGGAGAAGCCGGTGCCGACCCGCCCGGCGTAGAGGAGCTTGCCGCGCTTGTACGCGCCCACGAGAATCGATCCGAAGTGCGTGCGCGTGCCTCCCGGCGCCGTGTAGCCGCCGATGACGAACTCCTCCTCCTGTTTCGCCTTCACCTTCAGCCAACGCGTCGATCGTCCCTCGATGTAAGGCGACGCCGCCTCCTTGCCGATCATGCCCTCGAGCCCTCGGCGGCGCGCCTCGCGATACGCCGCCAGCCCGTCGCCGCGCAGGCGCCGCGACGGGATCAGCCGCACCGTGTTGCCGATCGCCTCCTCCATCTCCTCCCGGCGGCGCGAGAGCGGCTCCGCGCGCAGGTCCTTGCCGTTCTTGTAGAGGCAGTCGAAGACCGCGTAAACGACGGGGACGCGGCCCTGCTGGAGAAGCTGGAAGCGGGAGATCAGCGTCTTGTCGAAGGCCACGGCCTCGCCGTCGAGCAGCAGCGTGCGGTCGGGCAGCGTCGCGACGGCTTTCGCGACGTCCGCGAAGGACTCCGTGCGGTCCTTCGCGTTGCGCGAGAGCAGGGTCACCTTGTCCCCCTCCTTGTACGCCAGGATGCGGTAGCCGTCGTACTTCTCCTCGAAGACCCATCCCTTGCGCGAGAAGGGCTCGTCGACCAGCGTCGCCAGCATGGGCGAGACCCGAAACGGGATCCGATCCTTCATGAGCCGCGGGGCTTGGAGTGCCAGACGGCCGGCTTGCGCTTGGGCCGCCGGGCCTTCAGGGCCGCCGGGTCCTTCAGGAGCTTCTCGATCTGCCCCGGCGGGTCGCCCGTCGCGGCCTTCTGGACGTTGCCCCCCTCGTCGAACGCGATCTCGGCGAGCAGGCGGTTGGAGACGACCGAGCGCGGAGCGAGCTCCGTGATGTCTTCCTTCGAGACCCAGTCGTCTCGGTGCTTGATGAGCAGCCACTGGAAGCGGCCGTCCTTGGCGGGGCGCGTGCGCACCAGCACCCAGGAGCCTCGGAGCTTCTTCCCGGAGAGCTCGAACTTCAGCTCGCCCTTCTCGAGGGAGCGGGAGACGTCGTCGGAGAGCGGCGTCCAGGTCCCCTCGTCCCAGATCATGACCGTGCCGCCGCCGTACTCGCCCTCTGGGATCACGCCCTCGAACTTCGCGTACTCGATGGGATGGTCCTCGACCTGCATCGCGAGCCGCTTGGTCGCGGGATCGAACGCGGGGCCCTTCGGGACGGACCAGGAGAGCAGGACGCCCTTCCATTCCAGCCGGAAGTCGTAGTGGAGGATCGAGGCGCGGTGTTTCTGCACGACGAAGTGCAGGGCCTTCGCCTTGGGTTTGCCCGTCGGCTTCTTCTTCGCCGCGGACTTCCCCTTGCCGGAAGGCTCCGGGGTGACGTCGAAGCGCCGTTTTCGGCGGTATTCCTCGAGCGGCATCGGCGGGAGCTTATCTGCAGGTTCCGGGCCCGATCCTTTAAACTGTTGCCGAGTGCGCTCCATCCTCGTCTGGGCCCTGACAATCGAGGTCCTCGGGCTCGCCGCTCTCCCGGCTCTTCGCCTCTTTTTCCGCAACCGTCGGGACGCCGCCCTGCTCTCGCGAGCCTTCGGCCTTGCCGTGGTCGCCTACGTGGCCTGGGGAATGTCGCTGTTGCCGCGGGTCCCCTTCAACCGAACCGCCCTTCTCTACGCGCTGATCCTGCTGTTCCTGTTCTCCTGGCTGATCGCCCGCCGCCGGCTCGAGGCCTCCGATCGCGATCCGCTGTGGGGGCCCGAGGAGACGAGGGCGGCGCTGATGTTCTGGGTGCCGGCGGGGTTCTTCCTCCTGCTGCGGGCGTTCCAGGCCGATATCTACGGCGCCGAGAAATACATGGACCTGGCGATGCTCAACTCCATCGCCCGGAATCCCGACACCCCTCCGCTCGACCCCTGGATGGCCGGCAAGACCATCAACTACTACTACTGGGGCTATCTGATGGCGGCGGCGATCCAGAAGCTCTCGGCCGTCCCGCCGCTGCTCGCCTACAACCTCGCGGTCGGAACCTTCGCCGGCTTCTCCTTCCAGGCGGCCGCCTGCCTGGGCCTGCGGCTCTCTGGCGGACGGACAGCGGCCGGCGTGGGCGCCGGCTTCGCCACGCTCCTGGCGAGCAACCTCCAGGGCGCCGTCGACGCCTGGAGAGACCCCCTGGTGCGCGACTTCAATACGTGGCACGCGACACGTGTGATCGCCGGCGAGAACACGATCAACGAGTTTCCGTTCTTCACGTTCCTCCATGCGGATCTTCACCCGCACCTGCTCGCCTTCCCCTACTTCCTCGCCGCCTTCGTGTTCGCCCATCGCTGGATCGAGCAGGGGCGACCGGAGTCGGACCGATGGATTCGCCGCCTCGGGTTAGGGCTCGCCGCGGCCCTGCCGGTGGCGTTCGTCGGGGGAACCGCGATGGCGGCCAACAACTGGAACAAGCCGGCGATCGCGATCCTGATCGTGTTCGCCGCCGCGCTCCGGACGACGGCCGGACACGGCCTGCCGAAGTTCGCGGCGCTGCTGCTCGGCGCCATCCGCGGAGGCCTCGTCGCGTTTCTCTGCCTGCTACTCTTCGGGCCCTACAGCTTCTCCTACGCGCTGCGCAACCGGGGCCTCGCGGCCGCGACGCTGGTCTCGGAAATCCCCGAGTTCCTCCGGGTCTGGGGGCTGCTCTTCGCCGCGATCGTCCTCGCGCTCTGGCCGCGGACGAGGGCCGCCGACGAGACGGAGCGGCGCCACCGCGATCTCGTCGTCGCCGCGACGGCCGCCGCCGGCGTCTTCGTGGCCCTGTTGTTCCAGGCGCCCGTGATGGCGCTGCTGGTGCCGCTGGCGGTGCTGGTCCTGGTCCCGGGGCTGGAGGCGCTGCGCCGGCGCGAGGGCCCGGACCGCGTGTTCACGTCGTTTATCGCCCTCTTCGCGCTCGCGATGATCGCGGGGTGCGAGGTCATCTACTTTCCCGACGACTACGGCGCGGCGCTGCAACGGATGAACACGATCTTCAAGTTCTACTTCCAGGCCTGGCCGCTGCTCGCGGTCGCGGCCGCCGTCTTCGTCTCGGCCGCATGGGACCGCGCGACGGTCCCCCGGCGCGCCTGGCGCACGGCGCTGGCGATCCTGCTCGTGATCTCCGCGCTGTATCCGACCAATGCCCTGATCTCTCGGATCCGACAGTCCACACACTTTTCTCTCGATGGCTTCGCCGCCTTCGCGCGGCGCCGGCCCGCGGACGCCGCCGCGGTCGCGTATCTCGCGGCCAACGCGCCGCGCCACGCCGTCGTGATCGAGGCGGTCGGCGGCGCCTACTCGGAGTACGCGCGGATCTCCTCCCATACGGGGATCCCGACCGTGCTGGGATGGGGCAACCACGAGGCGCTCTGGAGATCCGACCGGCCCGACGCTCCCGAGGTCCCGGCGCGCGAGGCGGCGGTCCGCGCCTTCTACAGCCGCGGGGACGAGGAGACCGCGGTGCAGATCCTGCGCCTCTACGGCGTCACCCACGTCGTTCTCGGAGAGCTCGAACGGCAGGCGGGGCCCGGCGCGCAACGTCTGGCCGGCCTGCCGTTCTTGAAGCCCGTCCTGCAGGGCGACACCGTCGTGTACGAGGTGCTGCCGATCCTCGGATCCGCGCCGTGACGGGCGTCCCCGCCCCGATCCCAACGACGGACATCGGCCCGCGAGACTCGATGAAGATCCTGATGGTTCTGACCTACCACCATCCTCACTGGACCGGGCTGACCGCCTACGCGAAGCGGCTGGCGGAGGGTCTCGTCCGCCGCGGGCACTCGGTCACCGTGCTGACCAGCCGCCATTTGGCGAGCCTTCCGCGCGAAGACTCGCTCGCGGGCGTGCGGATCGTCCGTCTGCCCGTGACCGCCGCGATCTCGCGCGGCGTCGTGATGCCCTCCTTTCCGGCGGCCGCGTGGCGGCTCGTGCGGGACGCCGACGTCGTCCAGCAGCACGGGCCGTTGCTCGAGGCCCCGCTCGTGGCGCTCTTCTCGAAGCTCGCGGGCAAGCCCTCGGTGTTCACCAACCATGGAGACCTCGTGATGCCGGCGGGGACATTCAATCGTCTCGTCGAGCACACGACGACGGCGCTGATGGCCGCCGGCCTGCGCCTCTCGACCCGCGTGACGACCCACAGCGGCGACTACGCGCGCCACTCCGACTTCATGGCGCCGGTGCTCGAGAAGACCGAGACGCCCTATCCGCCCGTCGAGATCGCCGCGCCGGATTTGGCGGCCGCCGCGCGCTGGAAGCAGGAGCTGGGCCTCTCGGAGAAGAAGCTCGTGGGCTTCGCCGGACGCTGGGTCGAGGAGAAGGGGTTCGACATCCTGCTGCGGGCCATCCCCCACGTGGTCGCGCGGGAGCCCCGCGCGCACTTCGTTTACGCCGGCGACCCCGACATCCAGTACGAGGACTTCTTCGGTCGCTGCCGCGAGCTGCTGGAGGGGGTGCGCGAGCACGTCACGATGCTCGGCCTGATCCGAGATCCCCAGCGTCTCGCCGACTTCTACGCGATGTGCGACCTCTTCGCGCTCTCGAGCCGTACGGACTGCTTTCCCAGCACGCAGCTCGAGGCGCTCGCCTGCGGCACGCCGCTGGTCTCCGCGGACATCCCGGGCGCGCGGGAGGTGGTCGCGGTCACGGGCATGGGCGTCCACGTGCGCCCGCGGGACCCGGAGGATCTCGCCCGCGGCATCCTCGAGGTCCTTCGCGATCCCGCCCGCTACGTCCGGCCGCCCGAAGAGATTCGCCGTGTGTTCCACCTCGAGAAGAGCGTCTCGGAGTACGAGGATCTCTTCCGGCGCATCGTCGCGGAGGCGGCGTGAGCGCGGCCACCCCACGCCTCGAGGCCATGCTCCGCAACGAGGCGGACATGGCGGCCGCCCGGCGCGTGCGGACCGTGCTCGAGTACCTGCAGATCTCGCCTCAGGACCGCGTGCTCGATTGCGGGTGCGGGCTGGGCTGGTTCCTGAAGGTCGTCGAGGAGGTCGCGCCCTGCCGCCTCTCGGGCATCGACTCGGACTGGCCGCGGCTGCGCGCCGCGCGCCGGGAGCTGTTTCCGGCGACGGGACTGGCCGCGGGCGACGTGACGCGACTCCCCTACGCCGACGCGACCTTCGACAAGGTCATCCTGTCCGAGGTGCTCGAGCACCTGCCCGACGATCACGCGGGGCTGAGGGAGGTGCGCCGGGTCGTGAAGCCCGGCGGGCTCATCGCCATCACCGTTCCCAACCGTGACTACCCGGTGCTCTGGGATCCGATCAACCGGGGCCGCGAGCGACTGGGGCTCGCGCCGATCCGCGACGGCTTCTTCGGAGGAATCTGGACCCATCACGTCCGCCTCTACCGGCGCGAGGAGCTGATCGCGCTGGTGCGCGGCGCCGACCTCGCGGTCGAGGACGTCCGGCAGTTCGTCCACTACTGCTTCCCCTTCGCGCACAACCTGGTCTACGGGCTGGGCATGCGTCTGGTGCAGTCCGGCCTGCTGCGCGAAGAGGACCGCTTCCGCTACGACCGCGTGAAGCCGGCGTGGCATCCGCTGGAGATCGCGCGCCGCCTCTTCCGGTCGATCGACGCGAGAAACCACCCCGTCTCCGACGAGGGACGCTCCGCCGTCATCCTCTCCGTGAAGGCCCGGCGTCCGGTGGGGACCGCATGAGCCGCTCCCGCGCGCGTGGGCTGCTGATCGCGATCCTGCTGGCGGGCGCGGCGTTCCGCTTCCAGGGGCTGAACTGGGACTCCGGCCAGCACCTGCATCCCGACGAGCGCTTCATCTCGATGGTCGAGGAGCAGCTCCAGGCCGGCGGCGGCCTGCGGGGGTACCTCGACTCCGCGAACACGAAGATGAACCCCTACAACGTCGGGTTCGGGTCCTTCGTCTACGGCACCCTCCCGATGCACGCCGCGCGGTGGATCGCGGGAGTCTTCGGGAAGCGCGGGTACGGCGAGGCGTTCCTGTTCGGGCGCGCCCTTTCCGGGCTCTTCGATCTGGTCTCGGTCTGGCTCGTGTATTTGATCGCGCGGCGTTTTTCCGGCCGCGCGCCGGCGCTCGTCGCCGCGGGTCTGCTCGCCGCGAGCCCGCTCGCGATCCAGCTCTCCCACTTCTGGACCGTCGATACCTTCCTGACGACCGCGACGGCCGTCGCGCTGCTCGCCTCGGTGCGCCTCGCCCAGGGCCGGACGGGCGTTCTCGCCCACGCGCTGGCCGGCGCGGCGCTGGGCCTCGCCGCGGCCTTCAAGATCACGGGGCTGGCGCTGTTCCTGCCCGCCGGCGCCGCGATGCTGCTGGGTCTGTGGCGCCAGCGCGAGGAGGGCGAGGCCTGGGGCCGCGCGCTCCTCCGGCGCACGGCATGGGGTCTCGCCCTGCTGGCCGCGTTCGCGGTGACGATCCGCCTCGCGCTTCCCTACGCGTTCCTCGGCAACGGCCTGCTCTCCCTGCGGCTGGATCCGCGCTGGTTGCACGACATCAAGAGCCTCACGTCGTTGACCAGCTCCGTCGCGGCGTTCCCTCCGAACTACCAGTGGGCGGGGCGCAGCGTCCTCTTCGGCATCAAGAACATCGTGCTCTGGGGCGCCGGCCCCTTCTTCGGACTCGCGGCGATCGGCGGCCTGATCGCCGCCACCGCCGCGTCGTTCCGCCGAAAGACGCGGGCGCTGCTCCCGCTGGTCCTCTCGACGCTGTTCCTGCTCGCCTACCACGGCCTGACGATGGTCAAGGCGATGCGCTACCACTACCCCGCCTACCCGGCGCTGGCGGTGCTGGCGGCGCTCTGGCTCGAGCGCCTCGCGCGGCCGAGCGCGGATGGGGTTGGGGTCCCGGTTCCGAATGCCCGCTGGCGGCGGCTCCTTCCCGCCGTGGTGCTCGGCGGCACGTTCGCGACGGGCCTGGCCTTCACGTCGATCTACCGCCAGGAGCACACGCGGGTCGAGGCCTCCCGGTGGATCTACGAGCACGTGCCCTCCGGCGCGCGCTTCGCCAACGAGACCTGGGACGACGGCCTGCCTCTGGGCCTGCCGGGCTACGACTCGGGCCAGTGGTCGGGGCCCGAGGCCGACGTCGTCGGGCCCGACAATCGCCAGAAGATCCACAAGCTCGTCACGGAGCTGACGAAGGCGGGCGGCGTCGCGATCACCTCCAACCGCGCGTACGGCACGCTGACGCGGATCCCGGCGGCGTTCCCCGTCATGCACGCGTACTACCGGGCGCTCTTCGACGGGCGGCTGGGCTTCCGGCTCGCAGCCGACTTCCACTCCTATCCGCGGCTGGGACCGCTGGAGTTCCCCGACGACGGGGCGGACGAGTCCTTCACCGTCTACGACCATCCGCGCGTCCTGCTCTTCCGAAAGACCGAGGAGTTCTCTCCGGAGCGCGCCCGGGCGATCCTGCTCGCCGCGCTGCCCCCCAATCCGATCACGCTCGCCGATCTGGAGAACCGGACCGGCGGCAAGGTCCCCGTGACCCGCGCGGTTCGGCCGCCGCGCGGCGGTGCGCGGCCGGCGCGTGCGGTCTCGGAGCTCGGCGTCTCCTCCTTCTCCGCCGCGGCGATCTTCTTTTTCGCGATCGCCCTCGTCGGCGCGGCGGCGTTCCCGCTGACCTTCCGGCTCTTTCCCCGACTGTCCGACCGCGGGGCGGGCATCTGCCGGCTGGCCGGCCTCGCGGCGGCGACGTGGACCATGATGCGGATCGTCGCGTCGGGTGTCCTGGAGAACGGCGCCGCCACGGCCCGCGGGATCCTGATGGGGTTGGTCGTGATCGGCGGCGCCGCCGCCTGGCAGCGCCGCGACGCCCTTCGCGAGTTCTGGCGCTCGAACCGCCGCCTGATCCTCGAGAGCGAGGTCGTCTTTCTCGTCGGCTTCGCTCTCTTCGTCGGGCTGCGGGCGCTCAACCCCGAGATCTTCTGGGGCGAGAAGCCGATGGACTTCTCGATCCTGAACGTCCTGGTCCGAACCCGCACCCTGCCCGCCTCGGACCCGTGGTTCGCCGGCGCGCCCCTGGGCTACTACGTGTTCGGACAGGAGATGGTCGCGTTTCTCTCGCTGGTCACGGGCCTCTCGACGCGCTTCACCTTCAATCTCGCCTTCGGGCTGCTGGGCGGCGCCACGCTGCAGGCCGCGTGGGCGCTGCTGCGCAGCTGGACGGGCCGGCGCCTCGCCGCGGCCGCGGGAGCGAGCCTGCTGCTGCTGGTCGGAAACCTCGCCGGCTTCCGCGACTGGCTCGTGCGCAGGCCGCCCCTGGACTGGCACTACTTCTGGGCCACGTCGCGGGTCGTGCCCGACACGATCAACGAGTATCCGCTGTGGAGCCTGCTCTTCGCCGACCTCCACGCGCACGTCTTCGCGATTCCGCTGCTGTTGCTGACCCTGACCGCGGCCCTGCAGCTCGTCCGGTCCGCTGCCGCGACGGACGCGCGGGCGAAGGAGCGGCTGATCTCCGCGGCCGTGCTCGGCACGGCGGCCGCGGTCCAGGCCCTGACCAACGCATGGGACGTCCCGCTGCTGCTCGGGCTGCTCACGCTCGTCGGGGTCGCCGCCGCGGCCGCGAACCCGAGTCCGCGCGGAGCGTGGCGCGCCGCGGTCGGTTGGGTGGTATCGCTCGCGTTCGCCTTCGGCCTCGCCCTGCCGCTCTGGGTGCGGGGCGGCGGCGCGCCGGACCACGGCTGGCACCTGGGCACGCGGCCCCGAGTCGCCGACGTGCTGACCATCTTCGGGACCTTCGTCTTCCTGGCGTTCGTCTGGCTGCTCCTCGAGACCTGGCGGACGCTGCGCGCGCTGCCGGGCAACCGCGTCGTCCAGGCCCTGCTGGTCCTCGGCCTCCTGGGCCTGCCCGCGGGGGCGGCACGGCTCTGGGGCGTCGAGGGATTGGCGGTGGCCGGGATCCTGGCGTTCCTCGGCGCGGCCTTCTTCGTGCGCGGAGCGGATCGGCGGCTGGCCTGCCTTCTCGTGGCCACCGCCTTCTTCCTCGTGGGTCTGCCGCAGCGCGTCTACATCTACGACCACATGAACACGGTCTTCAAGCTGTACTCCGCGGCCTGGGTGCTCTTCGCCGTCTCCACGGTCGTGCTGGCCTTCGGCCGCGGAACGCCGCGGGCATCCGGGGCGGAGGGCTCCCCGGCGCCCGGACCGTCGATCGAGCAGTGGCCGCTGCCGCTGCGCGCCGCACTGCTCCTGCTCGTCGGCGCCGGCCTCTTCACGTCCGTGACCGCCGCCCGCGGCGCCGTCGACGCGCGCCTGCTGCGCCCCGCGCCTCCCGATTACCGCGGGCTGCCGGACGGACCCGTGCGCTACGGCCCGCCGACGCTCGACGGACTGGCCTGGCTGAAGGTCGTGCGGCCCGCGGAGGCGAAGGCCGTGGACTGGCTGCGCGCGAACGTGCGGGGGACGCCCGTGCTCCTGGAAGCGCAGGGAGCCTCCTACGCGGACTTCTCGCGCATCTCCGGGTTCACCGGAATCCCGACGGTGCTGGGCTGGGAGCACCACGTCAAGCAGCGGGGCAACGCGGAGCAGGAGGTCATCGAGCGGCGCGACGCCATTCGAAAGATCTACTCGACGCCCACGGCCGAGCCGATCCTGCCGCTGCTGCGCCGCTACCGCGTGGGCTATGTCTACGTGGGGTGGCTCGAGCGCGACAGCTACCCCGCGCCGGGCCTCGCGAAGTTCGAGACGTCGCCCGATTTCGCGCCGGTCTACACGAACCCGCAGGTCAAGATCTTCCGCGTCGTGGGCGGCGACACCGAGGACGTCGCGCTGCCGGTGCGCGAGCTCCTGCCCGGGCAGCCGACGGAGGAGGTCGTCGAGCCCGAGGAAGCGCCCGCGATCGCCGCCGCTCCCGAGCCGGATCTCTCTCCCTTCGCGAACCTTCGCGAGCCGCGCGGGGCGGCGGTCGACCGCCAGGGCCGCCTCTGGATCGCCGACACGGGG
>DATBIJ010000068.1:0-4058 GCA_036557025.1 Thermoanaerobaculia bacterium
CGTCGGCCTGCCGCTAGAATCCCCGCAACCCAGATGCCTCTGACACCGGGCACCCGTCTCGGCCGCTACGAGATCCTCGTGCCGCTTGGCGCAGGCTCGGGAGACTTCGTGCCGCGACCTCTTGGATCGAGGCCGCTCTGATGAGGATGCGACCGTGACGCTTGCGGCTGGATCGAGACTGGGCCCCTACGAGATTCTTGGACCGCTGGGCGCCGGCGGAATGGGGGAAGTGTGGCGAGCGCGGGACACGCGCCTTTCCCGCGAGGTCGCGATCAAGTCCTTGCCGGAAGCCTTCTCCCGCGACGCCGAGCGCCTGGCGCGCTTCGAGCGCGAGGCGCGGATGCTCGCGTCCCTCCAGCATCCGCGCATCGCGACGATCCATGGCCTGGAACAGTGCGATGGGAAGAGCTACCTGGTGATGGAGCTCGTTGCCGGCGAATCGCTTTCGGAGCGGCTCGGGTCGGGGCCGATCCCGATCGACGAGGCCCTGGAGATCGCCCGGCAAATCGCGGAGGGCCTCGAGGCGGCGCATGAGAAGGGGATCGTGCACCGAGACCTGAAGCCCGCGAACGTTCAGGTCGGGCCCGATGGATCGGTCAAGCTGCTGGACTTCGGCCTGGCCAAGGCGTTCGAGTCTCCCGTCTCGGGAGCCTCGGACTCGGCCTCCCGCTCGCCGACGATCTCCGAGCAGATGACCGGCACGGGGATCATCCTCGGGACGGCGGCGTACATGTCACCCGAGCAGGCGAGAGGCCGCTCCGTGGACCGGCGCTCGGATCTCTGGTCCTTCGGCGTCCTGCTCTTCGAAGTGCTGAGCGGGCGGCGGCTGTTCACCGGCGAGACCGTGTCCGACACCCTCGCGGCGGTCCTGCGGGCCGATCCGGACTGGAAGCTTCTGCCGCCCGAGACTCCCGCGGGTATCCGAAGGCTGCTCGCGCGATGCCTCGAGCGAGATCCGCGCCAGCGACTGCGCGACGCGGGGGACGCGCGGCTCGAGATCGAGGAGGCGATTGCGGAGCGGCGCGGGGGGCTTCCCTCCGGCGTCGCGGTCGTGCCGCAACCCGCCGCCGCAGGGCCCGCCTCCCGGCGTGTCCTCCCTCTCGCCGTCGCCGCGCTGGCGATCGCGGCGCTTGCCTTCCTCGCCGGCCGCTGGCTGTCGGGGCCGGCGACGTCGAAGACATCTGCGAGCATTCCGATTCATTCCGTCGTCAACCTGCCGGAAGGAACCTTCCTCGCCGGCTGGGCCTCGCCCGTCGTCGCGATCTCCCGCGATGGCCGCAAGCTCGCCTTCGTCGCGACGACGAGCGAGGAGGACGTCGATCACCTCTACGTGCACCACCTGGACCGTGGAGAGACCCAGGTCGTTCCCGACAGCGAGAGAGCGGAAGGACCGTTCTTCTCGCCCGACGGGCAATGGGTGGCGTTCGCCGTGGACGTGTCGCTCGCGACCGGCAGGCCGGGGCAGCTCAAGAAGTTCTCGCTGACGACGGGGCTGACGCAGCCCATCGCGCCGATTCCCGACTACGGCGGAGGTGACTGGGGAGAAGACGGCACGATCGTCCTCACGCCGAGCTGGTCGTCGGGCCCCTGGAGGGTCTCCGCCGACGGCGGAAGGCCCGACACGTCTCTCGAGCGGCTTCGCCTCGCGGGAAAGGACGGGCTTCGCTCGACCGCCTGGCCGCAGTGGCTTCCGGACGGGCGGTCCGTTCTCGTCGTCGACGCCGACGCGTCGGCCTTCGGCGATGCCGCGGTGCTCGACTCCCAGAGCCGGGAGCTCTTTCCGACCGGCGTCTCCGCGATGTACGCCCGCTATTCCCCGACCGGACACCTCCTGACCCTCCAGCCCGATGCCACGATTCGGGCCGTGCCGTTCGATCCAGCGAAGCCTGCCGGCGTTGCGGCCGGCGTCGCCGTGCTTCGCGACGTCGCCATTTCGGCCGGCGGAGCCCCTGCGCTCGCGCTCTCCGAGAACGGCTCGCTCGTCTACGGGACCGGGTACCTGCGGGCGAGCGGACGCGAGCTGCTGCGGCTGGTGAGGCTCTCGCCGACGGGAGCCAAAGAGCCTCTTCCGTTCGATCCCGACACGTTCGGCCGCGCGCCGCGCGCCTCACCGGACGGGCGGAGGGTCGCCCTGATCACCTGGGACGGCACCGTCTGGGTTTTCGATCTGACTCGGGGCACGAAGACACGCCTGCCAAAGGGACCGACCGGATACCTCGAGTACGTCGTATGGTCGCCGGAGGGAGACTGGCTCGCGTTCTCCGGGAGCGCCCTGGGGCATGCGGGCGTCAGCCTCCTGCGGCAACGGTCCGACGGGAGCGCGCCCCCGGAAGTCCTCATTCCCGGCGGTAACGAAAAGGCCGTCACGGCCTTCACGCCCGATGGAAGCTCCTTGATCTACCGCCAACTCGCGGAGGGGGAAGAGGGAGGGATCTGGCTCCTGCCGATGCCGGACGGGGGCAAGCCTCGGAAGCTCCTGGCGGGTCGCTTCCGATCCGCAACACTGTCGGCGGACGGGCGGTTTCTCGCGTACGACTCGGCGGAGTCGGGCCAGTTCGAGGTCTACGTGCGGCGCTTTCCGTCGCTCGATGGCCAGGTTCAGGTCTCCGTCGGGGGCGGTTCGCTGCCGCAGTGGGCGCCGGATGGGCGCGCGATCCACTTCGTCCGCAGCGACCGGGTCTACCGCGTGCGATTCGAGCCGGCCGACGATCTTCGAGTCCTCCCGCCCGAGCCGATGTTCGAAACCGCGGGCATGCGGGCCTACTCGATCGATCCGGCCGGGCCCGGCTTCTTCGCGCTGATGCGCGCGCCCGAGTCCGGTAAGGTCCGGCAGCTGCGCCTCGTCACCAACTGGTTCACCGAGCTCGAGCGGCTCGCGCCGCGGGGGAAAGGAAAATGACGCCATGAAAGAGCTCTCGCCCCGGGTGCGGTCCGCGATCGCCTCCGCATTCCTTCTGCTCGGGTTCGCGGCCGGCGCGGCGTTTGCCCTGGCCCAGGAGCCGGCCGCCCGCCTCCAGGCCATCTTCGACGAGGAGTGGGAGTTTCGCCTGCGCGAAGACCCGCTCTTTGCGACTTCGGCGGGCGATCACCGCTACAACGATCGCCTTCCCTCCGTGACGGTCGCCGACGAAAAGCGGCGCGCGGACTATCGCCGCGGGCTGCGCGACCGCCTGCGCGCGATCGATCCGAAGACGCTGTCCGAGGCGGACCGCGTCAGCTGGGAGATGTTCGAGTGGGAGCTGACCGATGCGATCGACGGCTTCGACCGCGGAGCGTACTGGCTGCCGCTGACGGCCGACAGCGGCTTCCACACGGAGCTCGCCCGGCTGCCCGAGAACGTCCCGCTGTCGACGACGAAAGACTACGAGAACTACATCGCCCGCCTGCGGGCGATCCCGGGTTACCTCGAGCAGTGGATCGGCCTGCTGCGCGAGGCGGTCAAGCGCGGGTACTCGCTGCCCCGCGCGGTGCTCGAGGGATACGACCGCCCGATCGTGGCGCAAGTGGTCGCGAACCCCGAGGAGAGCCGCTTCTACAAGCCCTTCCGCGAGTTCCCGGCGGGCGTTCCGGAGGCAGACCGCGCGCGGCTGAGCGCCGCGGGGAAAGACGCCGTCGCGCGGGGCGCGATCGCCGGCTTCCGATCCCTGCAGGAGTTCATGACCAAGGAGTACATCCCCGGAGCGCGCACGACCCTCGGAGCCTCGAGTATGCCGGACGGCCCCGCCCTCTACGCGTACCTGATCCGCCACTTCACGACCGTGGATCTCACCGCCGACGCGGTCCATGAAATCGGCCTCGCCGAGGTCAAGAGGATTCGCGCGGAGATGGACGCCGTGATCGCGAAGAGCGGCTTCACCGGCGATTTCCCGTCGTTCCTGAAGTTCCTGCGATCGGATCCCCGTTTTTACGCGAGGACCCCCGAGGAACTGCTCCAGCGGGCGGCCTGGATCGCGAAGCGCATGGATGGAAAGCTGCCTTCCCTTTTTGGAAAGCTGCCTCGACAGCCCTACGGCGTCGAAGCGGTGCCCGACGACATCGCCCCGAAGTACACGGGAGGC
>DATBIJ010000069.1:0-7645 GCA_036557025.1 Thermoanaerobaculia bacterium
CTCCCGCGACGCCGACGCGGCGCGCGACCGCGTCGGGTACCTGCCCGAGGAGCGCGGCCTCTACAAGAAGATGAAGATCCTCGAGCAGCTGCTGTTCTTCGCGGAGATCAAGCATCGCCGGGGCACCGACTCGAAGGCCCGGGCGCAGGCGTGGCTCTCGCGTTTCGGCCTGGGAGACGCCGCCGGACGCAAGCTCGAAGAGCTGTCGAAGGGGAACCAGCAGAAGGTCCAGATCATCGCCGCGCTGATGCACGATCCCGACCTCATCATCCTGGACGAGCCGATGTCGGGCCTGGACCCGGTCAACGTCGTGCTCGTGCGGGAGATGCTCCGGGAGCTCCGCGCCGCGGGCAAGACGATCCTGCTGTCGACCCACATGATGGGAGAAGCCGAGCGACTGGTCGACGACATCGTCCTGATCCATCGTGGCCGGGTCGTTCTTTCGGGCCCGCTCTCGGAGGTCCGTCGATCCCACGGCACCGACACCGTCCACCTCGGCTTCGAAGGGGACAGCGCTTTCCTCTCCGCGCTGCCCGGCGTGGCACGGGCTTCGGTCCAGAACCGCGCCGCCGAGCTGCGCCTCGCCTCCGGCGCGGACCCTCAGGCGCTTCTTTCCGCCTGCATGGGCCGACTGCGCCTCCACCGTTTCGAAGTCGCGGCGCCCTCGCTGGAGGAGATCTTCATCGACAAAGTCGGGGACGACGCGGCAGAGCCCGAGGAGGCGGCGTCGTGAGGCGGGCCTGGGCGGTCTTCAAGCGAGAGTACCTGCAGGAGGTCCGGAAGAAGTCCTTCCTGATCCTGACCGTCCTGATGCCCTTCCTGTTCCTCGGGCTGATGCTGATTCCCGCGCTCGTGCTCTCCAAGAGCGTCGGGGAGAAGCGCGTCGTGGTTGTCGACGGGACGGGGCGCCTCGAGAAGGCCTTCGACGAGAAGGCGCCCCCCGTCACCGTCTTCGGCCGAGCCGGCGGAACGCCCGGACGCCGCGCGTCGAGCGCCCTGGACCTTTCCATCGAGTACCGCAGCGCGGTGGGTCGAGTGGAGGAGGAGTCGCAGGCGCAGAGGGCTCGCCTGCGCGAGAAAGGTCCGGGGCGCCTCGACGGCGTGCTCGTGATCCCGCCGGAAGCCTTCGAGGATCCCGGGGCGCGCGTCGTGCTCTACGGGCGCGGCGGCGCGGATTTCGTCACGCAGGAACGACTCGGGCGTCTCGTGAACCGCTCCGTGACTCGCCAGCGCCTGCTCGAGCGCGGCATCTCCGCGGAGGAGGCGGACCGTCTCCTCACACCGATGCGGGTCGAGGGCGCCCAGGTTTCCCGCTCCGGAGAGGTCAAGACGGGCGGGGAGGCCGGCTTCCTCGTGGCTTTCCTCTTCGGTGCGCTCCTGATCCTTCCGATGCTGATCTATGGCCAGGAGATCCTGCGCGGGATCGTCGCGGAGAAGACCGACCGCGTCGTCGAGATCCTGATCTCCTCGATGACGCCGCTGCAGCTGCTCGCCGGAAAGATCCTCGGCGTCGCCGCGGTCGGGCTCACGCAGGTCTCCGTCTGGCTCGCGATGGCCGCCGCCGCCGGCGCATTCGCCGCTGCCGCCGCCGCGACCTCGGGGTTGTCGGCCTTCGCCGCGCTGGATCCTCGCATCTTCCCGATGTTCCTCGTCTTCTTCATCCTGGGCTACCTGACCTACGCGGCGGTCTACGCCATCGGCGGGGCGGTGTCGAACTCGGACAAGGAGGCCCAGCAATTCGTCGCGCCGATCATGATCTTTCTGCTGCTTCCCTGGTTCCTCGCGATGCCGATCCTGCAGAGCCCGGAAGGCCGGCTCGCCACGATCCTGTCGATCGCGCCGTTCTTCTCGCCGA
Organism: Thermoanaerobaculia bacterium; assembly: GCA_036557025.1. GTDB lineage: Bacteria > Acidobacteriota > Thermoanaerobaculia > UBA5066 > Gp7-AA6 > DATBIJ01. The sequence goes on from DATBIJ010000069.1 coordinate 1,856, forward strand.
TGGCGATGTTCCTGCGCATCGTGTCCTCGGAGCCGCCGCTCTGGCAAGTCGCGCTCTCGATCGTGGTGTCGGCCGGCACGGTCGCCGCGCTCTTCTGGCTGACCGCCAAGATCTTCCGCGTCGGCATCCTCTCCTACGGCAAGCGCCCGACGATCCCGGAGCTCTGGCGCTGGATGAAGGTGGCCTAGAGCCGGGCGTTCCCCTACGGCATCGAGCGCGTGTGGTGGAACGTGTATTCGCCCAGCGCCCGCTCGCGGCCGGCGTCGTCGAAGGCGACCAGGCGCATGATCATCGTCTCCGACGGCATCGACTTCGCGCGCGTGATCGACTCCTGGAGCGCGACCTCCGCGGCGCCGGCGCGAACCGGGATGTCCTCGAGCCGCTGCTGTTCCACGCCGCGCTCGTCGCAGAGGCTGAGATCGACCCGCGCCGCCCCGCTCAGGTCCGCGGCCAGCCGCGACACGAGAAGGTCGTCGTCGGCCGTGACCGTGCACTGGACGCTGTCGCCCGGAGCCGAAGCGTATTCCCGGACACGAAGGCCGTCCTGGGCGACACGGCGAAGGAAGGCGTCGCCGACGATCATCCGCAGGGAGCCTTCGCGCGCCACCCGCCGCACCGCGTCGGCCAGCGCGATGACTTCGCGCAGCCGTGTCCCGCATTCGTCGCACGCGAACAGATGCTCCTCGATCGCGTCCTCGTCGGGACCGTTCGCCGCAAAGATCCAGTAGTCGGCGAGCCGCGCCGCGTCGATGGGACTGCGGCAGCTCACGCCTCGACCCCCAGGCACTCGCGCAGCCGCTGGATGGCCCGGTGTCGAATCACCCGAACGTTGGCCTCCGAGACCCCCAGGAAGCCGGCGACGTCCGATCCGCTCCGCTCGTCGTAGAAGGTCATGACCACGACGCTACGCTCGCGCTCTTTCAGATTCCGCAGGCACTGGAGGAGCCGCTCTCCATCGAGCAGCGGCGTTGGCGGCGCCGACGCCGCGGGAAGATCCGCGCCGAACTCTTCGAGCAGCATCTCTTTCCGGCTCGCGCCGCGGCGCTCCCCCCACACCATCAACCGGCAGGTGCCCAGCACGAAGGACGCGAGCTTCTCGGGCTCGCGCAGGCGACCCTTCCGCAGGGCCACGAGCGTCGTGAGCATGGCCTCCTGGAGGAGGTCCTCGGCGGCGGCCGCGTCTCGGAGATGCCGCAGGCCATAGAGCCGAACGCGGGGGGCCATCCGGCGGTAGAGCTCGGCCTCGGCCTCCCTGTCGCCTCCCGAGCCGATGCGAACCACCAGCTCGGCATCCGTCGGCGCGATTTCCATCCATTTCCATCTTATGTGTAACGGCGGCGGACCTCGTTACACCTCCAGGGAAATCAGGCGAAACCGGTCCGGGCACCCGTTCGGACCCTTGACGGAAGGAGACGGCATGGTCAGCTCGTACAAAGCGGCGTCGGACATCGAAGTCCTCACGTCGAGCTTCCCGATTCCGGGCTTCGGATTCGTCCCGATCAACGCGTTCGTCATCAAGGGGTCGGAGCCCATCCTGGTCGACACCGGTTCCGCGGTGGAAAGCGCGGACTTCATGACCGCCTTGCGGTCGGTCGTCGACCCGGCCGACCTGCGCTGGATCTGGCTCACGCACACGGACTTCGATCACATCGGCAGCCTGAAGGAGCTGCTCGACGAGAACCCGAATATCCGCGTCATCACGACGTTTCTGGGCGTGGGCATCATGAGCCTGACGACGACTCCGCTGCCGATGGACCGCGTGTACCTCGTCAACCCGGGGCAGAAGATCACCGTGGGCGATCGCACGCTGGCGGCCGTCAAGCCGCCCGTGTTCGACAACCCCTCGACGACCGGCTTCTACGACGAGAAATCCGGCGTCCTGTTCAGCTCCGACTGCTTCGGGGCGCTGCTACCGGCCGTTCCACACAGCGCCCTCGACCTCTCCGACAAAGAGTTGAAGGAGGGTCAGATTCAATGGGCGACGATCGACTCGCCCTGGCTGCCCAAGGTCGACCGGAACGTCTTCGCGAAGGAGCTCGACGCCGTGCGCCGGATGGAGCCGAAGATGATCCTGAGCAGCCACCTGCCGGCCGCGCCGGGCGGCATGATCGAGCGGATGCTCGCGTCGCTGGCCTCCGCCCCGGCGGCACAGCCCTTTGTGGGACCGGACCAGGCTGCGCTCGAGGGGATGCTCGAGCAAATGACCGAGGCGCCCGTCCCCGTCTAAGCCTGCCAGGGCCTGCGGGCGGGCATAAACAGAGACGAGGGCGCTGTTGGAAGCCGCGAAACCGGCTCGACAGGAGGGTCACCCATGCGCTCCCCTCGAACGACGGTCCTCGCGGCGATCGCCGCCGCCCTCTTCCTGGTTACCGCCGACGCCGCCCGCGCGGCCGGCGCGACGCTGCGCGACGCGACGCGAGACGTCTACGTCGACGGGCGCCTCGACCGTGCCACGCAGGTCCTGGTGCGCAGCGGCCCGTACGGCACGATCGTCGTCTCCCCGCAGCTGGAGGAGGCCCTGCTGCTCGACAGGGACAGCGAGTCCTTCCGCGCGGTGCCTCGCGAGGCGATCGCGTTCGCCGAGGACCGCGCGACGGCACAGCTCGCCGTCGACGCGGCGACGCTGCCGGGCGGCGCGACGCAGAAGGTCGACGCCTCCACGACGATCCTGAACTGGAAGGGGCACACGGTGCTCCTGGCCCGACACCAGGGGGTTTCGGGGGAGATCGACGCCGCGACGCTGTTCGCGACGGTTCCGATCTGGAAGAGCCTGAAGGATCACTACGCCCCCGATGCCTCGGCGGTCGCGGCCCTCCGCAAGGCCGGCAAGGCGCGGCTCACGGTCGTCTTCGGAACCTGGTGCGGCGACAGCAAGGAGTACGTTCCCCGGCTGCTCAAGACCGTGGAGGCTGCGGCCAACCCCGATCTCACCGTGCGACTCGTCGCGCTGGATCCGGGCTTCCTGCGGCCGGCCGACGTCATCCAGGGACGGCGCGTCATCAACGTCCCGACGATCCTCGTCGACCGCGGCGGCAAGGAGATCGGCCGCGTGACGGAAACCCCCGCGGTCGAGAACGTCGAGCAGGACGTCGCGGCGATCCTCTCCGGGCGTCCCAACCCGCACGCGGGGCGCTACGAGCGCGGCGCGGAGATCGCGCGCGGCAGCTACCGCTACGCCGACGAGTCCGGGGCCGACCGCGGCACGGAGCGCTGGACGATCTGGGAGCGTCCCAAGGGCGGCCGGCTCGTCCACGCCGTCATCGAGCGCGAGGGCACGCAGATCGAGGTCTTCCAGGGCAGCGACACGGACGGGAAGATGAGCTTCGCCGAGGTCACGCGCCGCCAGGGCGAGGGCGTCATGCGCGCCCGCTGGTCGCTGGACGGTGGCATGCTGACCGGGCGACTGCGCGGCCGCGAGTCCGGCATTCTCCAGCAGGAGCTCGTGGTGGGCAGCGACTTCGCCTTCGCCTCGCCGGCGATCGCCGCCGCGGGCTGGATGGCCGCGGCGACGCCGGGCGGCTCCGGCACCGGCGCCGTGGAGCAGGTCGTCTGCTACGTGGCGCCCGACACCTTCGAGTCCCCGCTCGGAACGACCTGCGTCGTTCTGTTCCGGCCGGCGGGGGAGGAGCGCGCCGTGGTCCCCGCGGGAGAGTTCGCGACGACGCGCCTGGCGCGGCAGAGCGGGGTGGAGTTCTCCGACTGGTGGATGCACAAGGAGCTCGGCATCCCCGTGCGCGGCCGCGTCGCGGGGGGGCTGGAGTACGAGCTGACCCGGCTGGATCTGCCGCCGGCGGGCCAGCGTGAGGCCACACCGCCGCGCGAAGGGGGCGGACTCTAGGAGCGCGAACCGCGTGACCCGCGGCGCTAGGCCCTCGGCAGTCCTTCCATCAGCGCTCGAAAGCGCGGGTCGTCCCGGATCGAGGCGAGCTCCGAGTCGTGCTCGATCCAGGACCTCTGGCCGAAGGGGTAAGACAGCGCCCGCTCGAGTGCGGCGAGCGCCGCCTCGCGCTCGCCCAGCCTCGCGTGGAAACACGCGCTGCTGTAATGCACGATCGCGTCCTCCGGATCGAGCTCCTCGGCGCGGTGCTGCCACTGCCGCGCCTCGTCGAGGCGACCGAGGCTGAGCAGGGCGCCTGCGCCGAGATAGAGCGCGCGAGTTTCGTCCGGGTTGAGCTCGAGGTGCGTGCGTGCGGCCTCGAGGCCCCGGGACCACGTGGAGAGAGCCTCCTCGCGCCGGCCAAGGGCTTCGTATCCCTGCGCCGCGAGCAGCTTGGCCTGGTATTCCTCCGGCCTGGCCGCGGCGGCGCGATCGAAGTAGGCGACCGCCTCCTCCAGCCGTCCCTGAATGAAGAAGAACCGGCCGAATTCGTAGAGCGTCTCGTAGCGCGTCGGGTCGGCAGCGATCGCCGTCTCGAACTCCGAGCGAGCCTCCGCGAACCGCTGGCGCAGCGAGGCGACCATGGCGCGGGCCGCATGGGCCTCGGCGGAGCTCGGCGCGAGCTCGACGGCTCGCCGACTCGCCGCGTCGGCCTCGTCCAGGTCTGCCGGGTTCGCGCCAAACCATTGGTAGAGGAACGCCGAGACCTCCGCGATCGCGGCCCACGCGCGGGCATAGCCGGCGTCGATCTCCGTCGCGCGGCGCAGCAGTCCCCGCGCAAGCGCCATCTCTTTGCGCCCATGGCGGTGGAAGTATTGCCAGGCTCTCAGGTACGTCTCGTACGCTTCGACGTTGGGGCTGGGAGCGGCGTCCGACACGCGGCGGCGATCGAGCTGGAGACGCAGGGCGCGTGCGGAGGATTCCGCGATCTCGTCCTGAATCGCGAAGATGTCCTCCATGCTCCGGTCGAAGCGCTCCGACCAGAGGTGAAAGCCGCCGGAGGTCTCGATGAGCTGGGCAGTGATCCGAAGCCGGTCGCCGGCCTTGCGGACGCTCCCCTCCAGCAGATGGCTCACGCCCAGGCGCCGCCCGATGTCCCGGCTATCGCCGCCCGTCTGCTTGAACTGGAAGGCAGACATTCGGGACACGACGCGCAGACCCTCGACGCGAGTCAGGACGTTCAGGATCTCTTCGGCGATTCCCTCGCAGAGGTAGTCCTGGTCGCGCGCAGGGCTCATGTCCGCGAAGGGCAGGACGGCGATCGAGGGGTCTTCGGCGGGAGACGGCGTCGGGCCGCCGCTGCTCCCTTGGAGCCGCCGAAGGTCGTCGGCGAGTCCCGCGGCGGAGGCATGGCGGTCGCCCGGGTGCTTCGCGAGGCAGCGGCGGAGGACTCGATCCAAGGCCGGATCGTTCACGGCAGGCGGGTCATCTCTCAGGATGGCCGAAAAGACTTCGGCCGTCGTCGTTCCCCGAAAGGGTCGACGTCCCGTCGCGAGCTCGTAGAGAACGACCCCGAAGGAGAAGAGGTCCGAACGCGCGTCGGCGCTCTCGCCGCGAAGCTGCTCGGGCGACATGTAAGGGACCGTGCCGACGATCGCGCCCTGCTGGGTCACTTGGGAGATCGTCGGCGCTTGGGTCGCCGCGCCGCTCGGCGCGACCGGATCGACGCGGGCGAGGCCAAAGTCCAGGATGCGCACGCGTCCGTCTTTGCCGATCATGATGTTGGAGGGCTTCAAGTCGCGGTGGGCGATCCCCTTCTCGTGCGCGGCGCGCAGGGCATCCGCGATCGGAATCGCCAGGTCCAGGAGCTCGGAACGCACCGCCGGGCCCAGCGCGATGCGGGTGTCGAGCGTCTCGCCTTCGACCAGCTCCATCGTCAGGAAGCGGACGCCGTCGATCTCTTCGATCGAGTA
>DATBIJ010000070.1:0-4959 GCA_036557025.1 Thermoanaerobaculia bacterium
GCCTTCACGGGCACGGCGTCGAAGTAGTCCTTCCAGTGATCCGACAGCCAGAAGAACTTGTTGCGGCCCGAGAGGCCTTCCTTTGCCGAAGCGATCTTCTCCGCGGGGAGGTTTCCCTTCAGAACGTAGGCGACCGTGTCCCCCTCACGTTTCTGCAGGGCCTCCAGCGGGATCGACAGCGCCTTGTCGCGTTTCTCGCCGAGGATCTCGACGTTGGCGCTCATGCCGGTGCGGAAGGACTCCGACAGCTCGTCGAGGGCAACCTCGACCTCGAAGACCTTGATCTTCTCGACGAGCTTGGCGGCCGGTGCGACGAAGCGGACCTTCCCGGTGAAGACCTTCTGCGGGTAGGCGTCGAGCGTCACGCGAACCGGCTGGCCGACCTGGACCTTCGCGATGTCGACCTCGTTCAGGTTGACCTTGATGAGCAGCGTCTTCAGGTCCGCGACCGTGAAGAGCACGGTGCCCTCGTTGAACGACGACACGCCCGAGGTCACCGTCTGGCCCAGCTCGATGCCGCGCGTGATCACGACGCCGTCCATCGGCGAGGCGACGCGGGCGACCTGCGAGGCCGAGTTGCCGGAGATCGGGATGCCGCGGTCCTCGACGATCTGATAGCGCTGGCGGGCCGAGGCGAGCGTCTGCGCCGCCTGGTCCCGCTTGATCTGAGACGCCCGGAAGGCGTCCTGTCCGATGAGCCCGTTTTCGAAGAGCGACTTCTGGTTGTTGAGCTCCCGGTCGGCGTCCATCAGCTTCAGCTCCGCGTCCTTGACGTCGGTCTGAACGCCCGAGAGGGTCTGGGCCTGGTTGACGTCGGGCTCGATGGTCGCGAGCAAATCGCCGCGCCGGACGACCGCGCCCTCGCGCAAAGCGATGGAAACCACGCGGCCCGAGACGGTGGACTTGACGTCGACTTTCTTTTCCGGGTCGACGACGCCGACCTCGCGCACGGACACCTGGAGGGGCTCCTGCGCGACCTTGCCCAGCCGGAACGGGGGCTCTTCGGGCTTGCCGTCCCCCTTGCCCTTGCTTCGGGCGGCGGCGATCCCGCCGGCCAGGACCACGGCGCCGAGCAGAAACCAGACCCAACGCTTCTTTCTTATCTTCATGGGGAGCCTCGCACCCCCCTGTACGCATCTCGGGGCCCAGATGTTCCAGTTTTCCGGGCGAAACAGAGGGGGGCGAGAGCCGTAGAGTGCCTGCCGAGGGGGGCGCCAGGATGCTGGAGATTCAAGGGCTTTCGAAGACCTATCCCGGGGGGATCGTCGGCCTGGAGCCCCTGACCCTTTCGGCCGGGGAGGGCGTTCTGGGCCTGCTCGGCCGCAACGGAGCGGGGAAGACGACCCTGATGTCGCTCCTCGCGACGGTCACCCGGCCCACCGCCGGGAGCTTCCGCTTCCAGGGCGTCGACGGCGTGAAGGACCCCTTGTTCGTTCGCCGCCGGGTCGGTTACCTGCCGCAGGACTTCGGCATCTACGAGCGGCTGACCGCCCGCGAGTTCCTCCGTTACCTGGGCCGGCTCAAGGGTCTCGCCGGCGCAGAGCTGGAGCGGCGCGTGCGCGAGGTGCTCGAGCTGGTGAACCTGCACGGGGCGGCGTCCCGCCGGCTGGGGGGGTTTTCCGGGGGCATGCGCCAGCGCGTCGGGATCGCGCAGGCGCTGCTGGGGGATCCGACGCTACTGATCGTCGATGAGCCGACCGTCGGCCTCGATCCGGAGGAGCGCGTGCGCTTCCGCAACCTGCTCGTCGAAGTCGCGCACGGGCGCCTCGTCGTGCTCTCGACGCACATCGTCTCGGACGTCGAGGCGGTCGCCTCGCGGATCGCGATCCTTCGCCAGGGCCGCCTGGTGGCCGATGCGACGCCCGAGGAGCTGCTGCGCAAGGCGGCGGGGAAGGTCTTCTCCGCCGTCGTGCCCTCCTCGGAGCTCGCCGCCGTGCAGGCGCGCGTTCCCGTCTCGGGGCTGGCCCGCCGAGCGGACGGCGTCCACGTGCGCTACGTCGGCGACGCGAGCGCGATCGCGGGGGCGCGGGCGGCGGAGCCGACACTCGAGGACGCCTACCTGCTGACGACGCTCGCCTCCGAGAAGCCCGCGGCATGAGCGCGAGCCTCTCGCGCCTCGCGGCGCAGGCCGCGACCGAGGTGCGCCTGCGGCTGCGCTCGCCGGCGACGCTCGTCGCGCTCGCGGCGTTCCTGGCGGGGGCGTACCTCTGGCTCCCCGACCCGAACGGGAACGCGACCTCGCTCTCGTGGGACACGCCCGACGGGCGGCTCCAGGGTCCCGTCTACACCGCGGGCTACGTCGGCCTGGGCGTGACCCTGCTGTCGTCGGTCCTGATCCCGCTCGCCGGCTTCTATCTCATCGCCGGTTCCGTGCGTCGGGACCGTGAGCGCGGGGTCGGCGCGATTCTCGCCGCGACGCCGATCTCCAAGGGCGAGTATCTCGGCGGCAAGGTCGCCGCGCACACGATCTACCTCGCGGTCGTCGCCGCGCTGGGTCTCGTGGCCGGCGGGGTGATGTTCCTGCGGTTCGGGCGCGGAGCGTTCCGTCTGTCGGACTTCGTTCTGATGGACGCCCTGATCGTGGTCCCCGCGATCCTCTTCACGGCCGCGGCGGCGGTGCTCTTCGACGTCGTGCCCGGGCTGCGCGGCCGCGGCGGCCTCGTCGCCTGGTTCTTCTTCTTCGCGTTCTTCATCATCCAGATCCCCATCCTCCTTTCCGGCGCGCTGCCGGGGGCTCGGCAGACGGCGGCGCGCCTGCCGCCGTACGACCCGTCGGGCTCGGCGTCCGTGCAGGTGCTGCTCCAGCGCTCGCTGCCGCCGCACACCGGCTCCTCGTCCGGGCTGGTGTTCCACACCAAACCGATCGAGCGCGTGGCGTGGAAAGGCGTCACGGTCGATGCGCCCTTCGCCGTCAACCGCATCGCGCAGCTGCTCTGGGCGATCCCGGCGTTCGCGCTCGCCGTGCTGGCGTTCGACCGCTTCGATCCCGCCCGGCGCCGCCTGCGCCTCCCCCGACGAAGGTCCCGGGCCGCGGACTCGCCGGAGACCGCGCCCTCGCCGGAGGCGTCGGCGGTTGCCTCGACCCGGCTGTCGCCCGTGTCGCCGGCGCCGTCGGCCGTGCGCGCGACCGCTGCCGAGACGCGTCTGCTCTTCGCGACGGCCTCGCTGGTGAAGTGGCCGCTCGTGGCCGCGGCGCTTGCCCTCGCGCTCGTGCCCGCGGAGGCGACGCGCTACATCGCCGCCGCGTTCTTCGTCCTGCTGATTCCCGTGATCTCGGAGGCGGCGGCCCGCGAGGAGCAGCTCGGAACCCGCCCGCTGGTCGCCTCGCAGCCCGGGATCCCTTCCTCGATGGTGCTCTGGAAGGCGGCGGCGGTGTCCTCGTTGCTGCTCCTCCTCGGCGCTCCGGCGGCGCTCCGGCTGGCGGCGGGCTCCCCGATGGGGGCGTTGGCCTGGATTGCGGGCCTCCTGTTCGTGGCCCTGCTCTCGGTCTCGCTGGGGTCGTTGACGGCCGGCGGCAAGCTCTTCTCGGGCCTGTTCCTGGCGCTCTGGTACATGGCCGTCAACGGCCTTCCCGAGGCCGATTTCGCGGGCGTGCTGTCGGGAGCGGGTCCCACACCCTGGAGCGCCGCCTGGCTGGGTGCCGGCCTGCTCCTGCTCTCGGGGGCCTGGGGGCGGGAGCGCGCGCGGCCGGCCTGACCGGCGCCCGCCGCCTTCCCGACAGATAATCCGCCCCATGCCTTCCGCGAGCATGACCGGCTCGCGCCCATCGACCGGAAGACATGCGGCCCTGACGCAGGGATTCCGGAGAGGCCTGCACGCCTGGCGGGCGTCGATCCGACGCTCGCACATCCTGCTGGCCGTGGGAGGCGTGTTGCTCTCTGCGGCCGCGGCCTACGTCGTCGGGAAGCGAGACCGCGACATCGCCCGCATGAACTTCCTCTCGCGGGCCGAGCGTCTGCATGCCGCGGTCACGGAGGGGCTCAAGCGGCCCTTCGACGGCCTCGCGGCGCTGAAGGGCCTGTTCCTCGCTTCGTCCGAGGTGAGCCGCTCGGATTTCCGGGCGTTCGCCAGGACTCTGCTCGAGCGCGACCCCTCCGTGTACGCCTTCGAGTGGCTGCCGCGCGTCCCGGACTCCGGCGTCCGCGCGCTGGAGGAGACGGCCTGGGCCGAAGGGCTGACGGAGTTCCGCGTCTACGAGCCTGGGCCCGACGGCCGCCCGCGGCCTCCCGCCCCGCGGCCGGCTCGCGTCGTGGTCATGTACATGGAGCCGCCCGACCGCGACGCCCTGGGGCTGGACATCACCTACGACACGGTGCGGCGGGACATCGCCCGTAAAGCGCTGGATCAGGGGAGGCCCATCGCGCACGGCCGCTTCCGCCTCGCCGAGGACCGTAGCGGTCAGGCACCCTCGACGATGGCGATCTACCAGGCCGTCTACGGGACGGAGGGCGAGCCCACTTCCCAGCAGCAGCGAGAGGAGAGTCTGCGAGGCTATGTCGTGGCGCTGTATCAGATCTCGCCCACGCTGACCGCCGCGGTGCGCCTCGCCGACACGCGGGGCCTTTCCTGGGCGGTCTGGGATCTCTCGGACGAGGAGCAGGAGGATGTTCTCTTCGAGAGCGCGCCGGGGGCGGCGCAGCTCGCCTCGGCAGGCGGCCCGCTGACTCGCGTCTTCCGGGCCGGGTTCGCGGACCGCACCTGGAAGATCGGTGTCGGCGCGCGGCCCGAGTTGCTGGGCGGCGGCGGGCGGGCGTTGGTGGTCGGCTTCGGCGGCAGCCTGCTGTGCCTCGCGGCGCTCGCAGCCGTCACCGCGCTGCGCACGATCGCGCGCCTGCGGCGGCAGGTCGAGCGCGTCGGACCCTACACGCTGACGGGCAAGCTCGGCGCGGGCGCGATGGGCGTGGTCTTCCAGGCGCGCCACGCGCTGCTGCGCCGGCCCACGGCGATCAAGCTGCTGGC
>DATBIJ010000071.1:0-7820 GCA_036557025.1 Thermoanaerobaculia bacterium
GCGGTCCCTCAGGTGCGGAACGGTGAAGACGTAGAAGCCGCCGGGCCGGAGGATCCGGTAGATCTCGCGATGGGCCCGGTCCTCCAGGCGGACGTGCTCCATCACGTCGCTCGTGACGACGATGTCGAAGGAGCCATCGGCGAAGGTCAACCGCTCCAGGTTCTGGTTGGTCGTGCGCGGGCCCAGGCGCCGCCCGAGCTTCTTGCGGCGCTTCCACGTCGAGAGCTCGAGGTCGATCCAGGAGCATCGGCCCAGCATGTCCGGGACGGGATAGGCGGAGGCCATGTGGGCGAAGGGGAGCTGCGTGTCGTAGATCGCGAGCGGAGGGCCCGCCTTTTGTCGCGGCAGCTCGGCCAGGCTCGCGGCCTCGATGCCGGTGATCTCACGGATCGCCTCCAGCAGGCCCCGCGCGATCGACCGGTAGCGCGACGTCGTGCGGCACAGCAGGCACGCGAGCTGCTCGCGCCAGGCGCTGGGGTCGTCGTAGACGAAGTCCGTGTCGCGCCCGCAGACCAGGCAGCGGCCGCCGATCGCGTGCATGCCGAAGGGCCCGGGCAGATCCACCGGATCCGGTGGGCCGACCAGCCCGTTGCTCCCCGAGGGGGCGTGGTCCGCGGCGGCGGGAGGCGGCGCGGGCGGCGCGGGCGACTCCGGCTCCTGCTCGTCCTCCTGCAGCGAGGTCTCTCGTGCCGGCGGCGGTGTCGACGGCGTCGCCGCGGGCGGCTCGGGGGCTCCGGCCGGCGCCGGCACAGGGGCCTCTTGACGGGTCGGCGCTCCGGAAGCGGTCTCCAACGCCGAGAGGGCGGCCTCGACGCGGGCATCCCAGGACCCCTCCCGGCCGAGCTGGCGCAGACGCTCGCGAAACGCAGGGTCCCTTCCGCTCTCCCTCGCCGTATCGAGCGCCGCGGCGAACGCCTCGGCATTCGCGGCGACGCGGACCTCCGGGTACGCGGCGCACTCGGGCATCGGGGTCGTCACGACGGGCTTTGCGCCGGCGAAGTACTCGAAGAGCTTCAGCGGGGAGGTGGCCGTCGTGATCGGGTTGATCGCGAAGGGAATCGTCGCGACGTCGAACAGGGCGAGGTAGCCTGGCAGCGCGGCATAGTCGCGCGGGCCCAGCCAATGGACGTTGCCGTGGCGGAAGACGCGCTGGCCTTTTGCCGACCCGTCGTGGTTGGGCCCGATCAAGAGGAAGCTCCAGTCGGGCCGCCGCTGCGCGACGGAGTCGAGCAGGTCGTAATCGAACCACCGCGCGAGCGCTCCGTAGTAACCGGCGATCGGCGCGCCGCGGGCGATCAGCGGCTCGAGCGCGGGATCGTTGGGCCGGGGTGGGTTCTCCTCCGCGAAGCGCTCGTACTCAACGCCGTTGGGCAGATAGATCGCGTCGGGGCGCTTTGCGAGGGCCTGCTCGTTCAGGCGCCGCGCCACGCTCGCGACGACCGTGGCCTCCGCGAGCCCGCGGGCGTGGTTGCGCTCGAGCAGCTCCCGGGACTGCGGGAAGACGTCCAGGTCGTCGATCCAGTCGTAAACCGACCGCGTGCCCGAGGGGTAGCCGTCGGCGAGCTCGAAGTTGTACGGGAAGGCCCAGAGCAGAGCATTCGGGATCCGCGAGAGTACGCCGTCCGGACCGCGGTACAGAAACAGGTCCGGCTCGATCTCCTTGAAGCCGTCGACCGCGTCGCTGCTGGAGTTGCTGCAGTCGAACACGGCGACCCATCCCCGTCGCGCGAAGGCGCGCGCGAGGTGGTGCGGGCGCTGGAAGAGGTGGATGTCCCATCCGATCGAGGGGAGGAACACGACGGTTCCGCGCTTCCCGGCGGCGCGCGCGACGACCTCTCCGAGCTGGCGCTTGAGGCGGCCCTCGGGAGGCGGCGCCGAGCCCGCGGGCCGCACCCAGGCGCCCCACTTCTCCTCGTAGCGGCGGCGGTTCTCCTCGAAGACGCGCTGGTACTCCTGCTCGCCGAGCAGACGGAAGGAGGCCCGCTGCCAGTGGTGGAGGTAGACGTCGCGCGCGACCGCGATCCGCAGACCCTGCTGGCGGACGCGGCGGCAATAGTCATCGTCCTCGAACATCCCGACGGCGAAGCGCTCGTCGAGCGGTCCGACCGTCTCGTAGACGGTCCGCCGCATGGCGACGCAGAACATCGCGATCATCGGCAGGTCGAAGAGCTCGCGATCGTGCTCGCGGGCGAGCCGAGCGGCAAACGCCGGCATCTCCTCGATCGCCGAGTAGCCGGGATCGAGCTTCTGCTCGTTGGAGATCGCGTTGGTGCGCGGGCCCACGAGGCCCAGCGCGGGGTCGGCCGACAAGTGTCCGATCAGCCGGGACAGCCAGCCGCGGGCGACGACCGTGTCGTTGTTGAGCAGAACGAGGTATTCGCCCGAGGCCTGCGCGAGTCCCTGGTTGACCGCCGCCGCGAAGCCGCGGTTCTCGGCGTTGAAGAGGACGCGCAGCTGTGGGTGTCGCGCCTGCCGCTCGCGCAGCATCTCCGGCGTGCCGTCCGTCGAGCCGTTGTCGACGACGATCACCTCCGTGTTCGGCCATTCCGTGCGCGCCGAGACGCTTTCGAGGCAGAGCCGGTTCAGGTCCTTGTTGTGGAAGGTCACGATGACGACGGAAGCCTTCGGGAAGCTCTGCGCGACCGCCGGAGCCAGGGCGGCGAAGCGCGCCTCCCAGGTGTGCTCCTTCGCGTAGGCCCTTCGGGCGTCCGCGGCGGCGGACTCGTGTCTGCCTTCCAGCGCCGCGGCGATCTCGCGCTCGAAGCCGTCGGCCGTGTCGGCGAAGCGCACGAGCGGGCCCATCGGGACGAGCTCGGGCAGCGGCACCGCGACCAGCGGCTTGCCGCCCGCCAGGATTTCGTAGGCCTTGACCGGGTTCGTCGCCTCGGTCAGCGGGATGCGCCGGAAGGGGAGGAAGGCCACGTCGAAAGAGGCCAGGATCCCCGGGATCGCGGCGTAGGGCTGCTCGCCGGGCAGGCGCACGTTGGCCAGCTTCTCCAGCCGCGAGACGTCGGCGCCCCAGGTGGATCCGACCAGGATGAAGTCCCAGTCGGTACGGCGGCGTGCGAGTGTTTCGACCAGCGCGACGTCGAACCAGTCCGAGATGGCGCCGTAATAGCCGATCACGGGCCGGGCGCCGGGCGCGGGCGCCGGCGCGGCGACGCCGGCGAATTGCTCGTAGTCGCAGGCGTTCTTCAGCGGCAGGACCCGGGAGTTGAGCTTTTTGGCCTCGACCTCGAGGAAGGCGGAGGAGGCGAGCACCAGATCCGCTCCCGCGAGCAGCTCCTGCTCCTCTTTCAGCATGGCCTCGGTGTTGGAGGTGAAGCCGGCGTGGTGATCCATGAGGTCGTAGACGACGGGCCAGGCGTGGCGGCGGCGCAGCGCCTGGGCGAGACGCGACCAGAAGGGGAGCTGAATCACGACCGCGGCCGCGCCGATGCCCTGCTCGCGGCGCAGGGTCTCGAGTCCCTCGAGCAGCGCGTGCTCGGCGTCGGCGTCCAGCGACTCCTTGTAGACGTTGCGTGCCGGTCCGCGCAGGGAGACCTCGAAGAGATTGGGGATTTTCTCGGCGAGGGTGTAGGCCGCTCCGTCCTGACGGAAGGATTGCGCCACGTAGAAGACGCGGTGCCCCGCCTGAGCGAAGCGCTTCATCAGCTGCTGGGGCCGCTGGAAGCGAAAGCCCCAGTCGATGATCGGCAGACACAGGACGTCGTGCGTGTTCTCCGCGGGCAGCGCCGTGGAGAGACCCGCGGGTGGGCTTTCGCCGCTGGGCTCCTCGACGCGGCCGCCCGCGTGCGGGGTGCCCCCGCCGCGGCCGGTCAGCGCGGCGCGGAGGCGTCCGAGGCGGCGCCGCGCGCCCCAGTAGATGTTGGCCGCCTTCCAGACCCTCGAGTTCTGGAATCGGGTGATCTCGAGCCGGGCCTCCATGAGCTGACGCTCGAGCAGGCTCCTCTGGTGGCGGGCAAGGTTCTTCTGCTCGACGAGCTGGGCCTCGAGCGCCGCCGCGGCCGCCCTGGCGTCGTTCTCGCGCAGCTGGATCTCCTTCGCGCTGTACTCCGCCTTGGAGGTGGCGTCCCAGGCCGCCGCCCGCACGCGCATCAGCTCCGCGAGCCAGCGCTCGCGCTCCGTACGGCTCCGTGTCGCGGCCTCCGCGAGGCCCTCCGCGACCTCTCGCTGGGCGGCTTCCTCGCGGGCCGGGTAGTCGACCTCGACCGCGAGGATCTCGTGCGCCGCGACCTGGCGGGCCAGCACGCGAATTCTCCGGTGTTGCGCCGCGGACTGGCGATGGGTCGACGCCGCGACAGAAGCCAGGTGGCCGAGCGTCTTGGGCAGATCCTCCGGCGGGGCGGGGGGCTTCGCCGCGGACTCCTCCGAGGGCGGCTCGATCAGCTCGAAGGACGCGGAGGCATCGAGTCGGCTCGAATTCGCGCCCGCCTTCAAGCGCGCGCGCAGCGGCTCTTCGGCGTCGAGGATCTCGGCCAGGGCCGCGGGCAACCGCCCGGCGTCGCCGACGGACAGCGTCCAGCGCTCGAGCCCGAGCCGCAACGCCGCCGAGGCGACCTTCGGATCGTAGGCGAGCGCGACCGACGGCGTTCCGGAGATCGCTGCGAGGATCACCGCGTGCAGGCGCATCGCGACGACGGCCCGGGCTCGCGCGAGCAGCGCGATGGCTTCGCCCGGCGTCGCCGGCGCGACGACGGCTCCCCGCGTGCCGCACGCCGCGGCGGCCTTTTCCGCGATCTTCGAATCGTCGGTCCCGGCGCCCTTGTGGAAGGGGAGGAAGACCGCCTTCCAGCCGGCGGGCAGGCCGGCCGCGGCCTTCGCGGCCCCCGCGAGGATCTGCTCTTCGGTGACGTCGAAGCTCCAGGCGCGCAGGGCGAACGCCACGAAGGGGGCATCGCCGAGGCCGGCCTCCGCGAGCTTCCTGGCCGCGGTCTCGTGGTCGGCGCTCGAGGCCTCGAGCAGGTACGCGGCGTCCGCGCCGACGGACACCGGCGTCAGCACGCCGCAGGCCCGGACCACATCGGCCGAGGTCTCGTCGCGCACGACGAGCGCGTCGGCATCGCGGCAGGCCATCGCAAAGAAGCGCTTCCCCGCGTCGGTCGTCAGCGGTCCGACTCCCGAGGCGAACAGCGCGGCGGGCACCCCGTGGAAGCCCGCGAGGAGGGCGGGACGGGCGTAGGCCTCGACGCCGACCGTCTTCTCGCGGAAGAGGCTCGTGGTCAGGGCTCCCCAGTAGTCCTGGAAGACGCCCCCGAGGCCGAAGAGCACGCGGCGCGAGCCCGCGACCGTCTTGTCGATTGCGTCGAGGTCGTGGAAGTCCACGGCGTCGATCGAAAGGCGCGAGCGCGTCGCGGCGGGATCGCCCGAAATCGCGGCGATCGCGGCCTTCGGATCGCGCCGGCGGATCTCCGCGACGAGGCCCTCGAGGATCGCCTCGTCGCCGATGTTGCCGAAGCCGAAGTAGCCGGACAGCAGGATCGGCTTCGTCATGCGTGCGAACCGTTCATTTCCGAGAGTTTCCCTCAAAACGGGGTGCTGCCAAAGCTCCGAAAGAGGCCTACGGGACTAGGCTGACGGACGGCATCACGCGGCTGGAACAACGGAGGTGAGCGTCATGCGTTTCCAGAGACGGTCGGAACGGTTGGTTTGCGGCTTGACGATGCTCCTGTCATGGACGGCGATTGCCCGCGCCCAGTGGCCGGGCTCCGCAGCGGTCGAATCCGGTGTGGTTGAGGGAACGTCGAAGACCTTTGGAACGCTGTCTCCGACGGTGCTGACCATCGGCATGGGAAGTATGGTCCCGCCCAATTCGAGCGTCACGTACGCGACGACGCAAAGCGCCGGTGGCGGAGTTGGGATCTTTCAGACGGCGGCACCAACGGTCAATTGGTGGACTTCGTTTCATCTGCCAAACGGCGCGATCCTGGACCGGGTCGACATGGAAGCCTGCGACTTCAGCAATACTGGCGAACTGTACTTCGCCGTTGTCCGGGGCGCCGTTCCGGCGGGAGCGATCCAGACCTTTGCGGCCGGCGGCACCGGCGTTCAGGAAACGCCCGGCTGCGCGTTCTTCCAGATCACTCCGACGTCCTCGAACGTCATCGCGAACGACCAGTTCAACTACTGGATATTCTTCGGGTGGCTGGATGAATACTCGGTAGTCCTCAGTGTACGCAGCTTCCGCGTGCGCTACCGCCTCCAGGTCTCCGCTGCCCCGGCCGTCGCCACCTTCCCCAACGACGTGCCGACGACGCACCCCTTCTTTCGTTTCGTCGAGGCACTCGCGGCCGCCGGTATCACGGCGGGCTGTGCTCCGGAATCGTACTGTCCGAACAACCCGGTCACGCGCGGGGAGATGGCGGTCTTCCTGGCGGCGGCGCTGGGGTTGCACTTCCCCAACTGAACCGGGGTTGGATTCTGAGTTACAGTCGATTCGCCGATGCGCCTCCCGCACGCGGACCCCGAGCGCCTGCGCGTCCTGCACGTCGGGGGATACTGGCGCGGTGAGAACGACATGGTCCGGCACATGATGCTCGGCCTCGCGGCGGCGGGAGCGGGCGTGCTCGAGTACTCCACCGACGCGCATCCGGAGGCACTCGAGACCGACGGGCG
The DNA here is from genome assembly GCA_036557025.1 of Thermoanaerobaculia bacterium. Taxonomy (GTDB): domain Bacteria; phylum Acidobacteriota; class Thermoanaerobaculia; order UBA5066; family Gp7-AA6; genus DATBIJ01. Next base: position 6,616 of record DATBIJ010000071.1, read on the forward strand.
CGCGTACGACCGGGGAACGTTCGGGCCGGTCTGGCTGAAGGATGACGCGCTGATGCCGCTCGTCGAGGACTTCCGTCCGGACTTGATCGTGTGCAATGCGGGAGGCCTCTCCTTCCGGCCGGAGGTGTCGCGGCGGCTCCGGGAACGGGTCTGCCTGCTCGGCATCGCGCTCTCCGACCCGGATGTCTTCGAGCCCTCGACGAGCCGGATCGCGGCGAACTTCGACGCGTTCCTGACGAACGCTCCGGAGCTGCTGCCGAAGTACCGCGCTCGCGGTGCCCGGCCGGCGGTCCTGCCGATCGCGACCAACGAGGAGTTCTTCCGGCCCGCGCCGCCGCGGCCCGAGATGTCTTGCGACGTCCTGGTGCTGGGCCGCGCGCATCCGGACCGCGTCGAGCCGGTTCGCGCGCTCGTCGCCGCCTTCGCCACCCATGTCTACGGCGAGGGCTGGGACGCCCATGGAATCGCGAGCCGCGGCACGATCACGGGGGAAGACGTGCTCGCGGCGCTTTCCTCGGCGAAGGTCACGGTGGTGTTCTTCCGGACGGGCGCCGGGCATGCCCTCGTCAAGGTCGGGCTCTTCGACTTCGCGGCCGCCGGCGCGCTCGTCGCGACCAACCGCTTCGCCGAGGTCGAGCGCTACTTCGCGTTCGACAAGGAGATCCTCGGGTTCGAGGACACCCCCGACCTGCTGCGCCGGATCCGCCACGTCCTCGATCACCCGGCGGAGGCGGAGGCGATCCGGCGGGCGGGCCGGGAGCGAGTCCTGAGGGAGCACACGTGGCGGCGCGTCTGGCCGGCGATCCTTCGGGACCTCGCGGAGGCGCCGTCGTGATCTCCCGGGGCGCCCGCGAGTTCGGGAACGCGGACTTCCGGCTGCGCGAGGTCGCGCCGGCCGATTCCGAGATGCTGTATCGCTGGCGGATGGACCCCGGAAGCCGCTTCGCGTTTCGCTCCAACGAGGAAGTTCCCTTCGAGACGCACACCGCCTTCGTGACGCGCTACTTCTCGCCGGAGAGCACGGACCGCTGGTTCGTGATCGAGGCCGGCGGTGAGCCGGTCGGATCGATCGCTCTGTACGCGTTCTCCGCGGACGGCCGAGAGGCCGAATGGGGAAGGCTCGTCATCGCGCCCGAACGCCGCCGCCGGGGCCACGCCGGGCGCGCGCTGGCCCTGCTGATCGATCACGCGCGGGATCTGGGGGT
>DATBIJ010000072.1:0-10848 GCA_036557025.1 Thermoanaerobaculia bacterium
CTCCTGGAGCACGGCGATCCCGCGATCTGTCCCCACCATCCGCCGATCGTTCGCCCCGCCGAGCCGCTCGCGGAGCTGCCAATCGCCCAACGCCCGCGGACCTTCCCGATCGACACCTCGCCCGAACAAGGCATCGGCCTCTACACGCTGCTCTCCGTCTACCGGATCTGATCCGGCCTCGGTCCGGAGACCCCGGCCCGAGTTCCTCGGACAGACGCGAAGCCCGCCCCCGGATTCGGAGCGGCGCTTCCCATTCCGACGGCTCCCGGTTCCGCTCCCGCGAGCGGGTTCCGGGTCCATAGCGGGGAGGCCATTTTGAGCAGACGACACATTTGGATTCTCCCAGGCGTCGCGGCCGCGCTGTTGTCCGTCGCGGCGTCGGCGCAGGAGACCGCGACACCGACACCAGCCCCCACGCCGACCCCCGCCCCGGCGCCGGAGCCGGCTCCGGCTCCGGCAGCCAGCACCTCGCCCAACTCGACCTACTTCAACCCCGCCATCGCCGTGATCGGCAACTTCCTGGCCGTGACCGGCGACAACCCGGTCGAGGACACGCCCTCCTTCGAGATGCGCGAGTCCGAGTTTTCCTTCCAGGCCGTGGTGGATCCCTATGCCAAGGCGGACTTCTTCGTCTCGCTCTCCAGCGACGAGGTCGAGCTGGAGGAGGGCTTCATCACGTTCACCCACCTGCCGGCGGACCTGCTGGTCAAAGTCGGCAAGTTCAAGGCGCAGTTCGGAAAGATCAACCTCATGCACCTGCACGTCCTGCCGTGGGTCGACGAGCCCCTTCCCGTCGTCAACCTGCTGGGGAGCGAGGAGGGCTGGAGCGACGCCGGCGTTTCGGTGTCGCGGCTGTTTCCTTTGCCGTCGGACACCTTCTCGGAGCTGATTGTTCAGGTATTCCGGGGAGAGGTCGAGGGGCTCTTCGAAGCAGAGTCCAACAGCGACCTGGCGTATCTGGCGCAGTACCGCCTCTACCGGGATTTCGGCGACGATCACAACGTCGAGCTCGGCGGAACGTGGGGCCAGGGGTTCAACGGCACGGCGGAAGACGCAAAGACGAGCCTGACGAACGTCCATCTCGTCTACCGGTGGCGGCCGCTGTCGGGCAAGCCCCACCGCGGCTTCATCCTGCGCAGCGAGTACTACTGGAGCGATCGCGAGCAGCTGGAGGGGGATCAGAAGGCGACCGGCTTCTTCGTCGCCGGTGACTACCGGCTGGGGCAGCGCTGGTTCGCCGGCGCGAGATACGAGTTCTCCGACCACGCCGACGACGCGGCCCTTCGCGACGAAGGGGGAGCGCTGACGCTGACCTTCTGGCCCAGCGAGTTCTCCCAATTGCGAGGCGAGCTACGCCAGCGGCGCTACGCCGGCGGGATCGAGGCGACGGAGGCGTTCCTGCAGCTGCAGTTTTCCATCGGCGCCCACGGCGCCCATCCCTTCTGAGGTTCCGACCATGAGAAAAACGATCGCTTTCCTGGCCCCGCTCCTGCTCACCGCCGCGCCCGCCGCGGCGACCGTGCAGGTCGTCACCACGCTTCAGGACTTCGCCTCGATCGCCTCCAGCGTGGGGGGCTCGCGGATCGAGACCTTCGCGCTGGCGAAGGGGTATCAGGACCCGCACTTCGTCGATCCGAAACCCTCCTTCGTTCTGAAGCTCCACAAGGCGGACCTCTTCGTCGCCGCGGGCCTGGAGCTGGAGATTGGGTACCTTGGGCCGCTTCTGGATCAGAGCCGAAACGAGAAGATCCGCCCGGGCGCCCGCGGCTATCTCGACGCGTCGGTGGGCTGCGACATCCTCGACCGGCCGACGGGGACCGTGACACGCGCGATGGGAGACGTCCACCCCTTCGGAAACCCGCACTACTGGGTCGACCCCGAGAACGGCCGGATCATCGCGCGCGCCATCGCCGCGCGACTCTCCCAAATCGAACCGGCCGGCCGCGCGGACTTCGAAAAGAACCTTGCCGCCTTCGACGCGCGCCTGACCGAAAAGGCGAAGGAGTGGGAGGCCAAGATGGCTCCCTACGCCGGAACCAAGGTCGTATCCTTCCACAACTCCTGGCCGAACTTCGCCAAGCGGTTCAAGATCTCGATCGTCGGGTTCGTCGAGCCGAAGCCCGGCATCCCTCCGACGCCCGCGCACACGCTGGAGATCATCAACCTGATCACCGCCGAGAAGGTCCCCCTGATCCTGATCGAGCCCTACTTCGATTCGAAGACTCCCGACTTCATCGCGTCGAAGACCGGCGCGAAGGTGGTGCGCTTCTACCCGTCGGTCGGCGGCCTGCCGGAGATCAAGGATTATTTCTCGCTGTTCGACTACGACATCGATGCGTTCGTCAACGCGATGAAGGGCGTGAAATGACCATTCTCGAGCTGCTGCTTCCCGCCTTCCTGGCGAGCCTCATCCTGACCGGCATCCACGCCTATCTCGGGGTCCACGTGGTCGAGCGGGGCGTCATCTTCGTGGACCTCGCGCTGGCCCAGATCGCGGGCCTCGGGACGACGGTCGCCTACCTGATGGGCTACGACCTGCACAGCTCGACGGCATACCTGGTGTCGCTCCTCTTCACGTTCGTGGGGGCAGCGATCTTCGCCGCCACGCACGTCTACCGCAGGACACGGATCCCGCAGGAAGCGATCATCGGCATCGTCTACGCGGTATCGGCGGCGGTGGCGATCCTGGTCATGTCCAAGGCCACGCAGGAGACCGAGCACCTGAAGGAGATGCTCGTCGGCAACATCCTGTCGGTGTCTTCGGCGGAGTTGGTGAAGACCGCCCTCCTGTACGCGCTGGTCGGGATCTTCCATTACGCCTTCCGCAAGCGCTTCCTTCTGATTTCCATGAACGAGGTTGAGGCGGAGAAGCAGGGGATCAACATCCGATTCTGGGACTTCCTCTTCTACATGTCCTTCGGCTTCGTCGTGACCTCGTCGGTCGCGATCGCCGGCGTGCTGCTGGTCTTCTGCTTCCTGATCGTGCCCGCCGTGACCGCGATGCTCTTCACGGAGAGGCTGGGGCCGCGGCTCGCGATCGGATGGACGATGGGCGCCCTGGTGTCGGCCGGGGGGGTGACGCTGTCGTTTCTGATGGATCTGCCGACCGGCGCGACGATCGTCGCGACCTTCGGCGGCGCGCTGTTGCTGCTGGCGGCGTTGCGCCTCGTCTTCCGTCGGGGGGCGGCGGCGGCCTAGAAAGACCCGAGCGCCGGCTCTCGCCTGCGGCCGGCGGCTAGGCGCTCGAGGCGTCCACGGACTTCTCGAGGCTCGTTCGCGCGAGCTGCAGCGCGGCGTCCAGGTCGGGGGCGAAGTTCTCGCGGCCGTAGCGCTCCAGACGCCCTGCCCGCTCCAGCGTTGCGAGCGGCTGCGGGCGCAGGCCCGTGAGCATCATCCGCACGCCGGCGTGGGAAAAGCTCTGCTGGAGCTCGTCGAGGACGCGGATGCCGGTCGCGTCGATCACGGGGACGTGGCGCATCCGCAGGATGAAGACGCGGGGACGGCGCGCGACGACCCCCAGCACGTCTTTGATCTTGTCCGCGACGCCGAAGAAGAAGGGTCCGCTGATCTCGAAGACCTCGACCCCCTTGGGAATCCGCCGGCGCGCCACGCCCTGGGGATCCGCGAGCATCGTTCCATCGGGAGCGTCTTCGAGCTCGTCCTGCAGCTCCTCGATCTGTGTCACTTCCGCCATGCGGCGGATGAAGAGAAAGGCCGCCAGCAGGATGCCCACCTGGACCGCGACGGTCAAATCCACGAGGATCGTCAGCAGGAAGGTCACGAGCAGGACCGCGACGTCGCTCTTCGGCGTACGAAAGAGGTGTGCGAACGCGCGCCATTCGCTCATGTGGTAGGCGACGACGGCCAGGATCGCCCCGAGTGTCGCGAGAGGGACCAGGCGCACCCATCGTCCGAGCAAGAGCAGGGCGGCGAGGACGACGAGCGCATGAATCATTCCCGCCACCGGAGTGCGGCCGCCGTTCTTGACGTTGGTGGCCGTCCGCGCGATCGCGCCCGTGGCCGGGATGCCCCCGAAAAGCGCCGAGCCGACGTTGGCCAGGCCCTGCCCCACGAGCTCGACGTTGGACTTGTGGCGGCTCCCGATCATCCCGTCGGCGACCACGGCGGAAAGCAGGGACTCGATCGCGCCGAGCAGGGCGATCGTGACCGCATCCGGAAACAGGTCCCGAAATCGCGCCAGGTCCACGGCAGGCAGATGCGGCGCGGGAAGCGCGGCGCGGAACTCGCCGTAGCGTGACCCGATCGTCTCCACGGGCACGTCGAAGACGGCGACCGCCGCACTCGCGGCGGCGATCGCGACGATGGGAGCGGGGACGCGGCGCGAGATCTTCGGCCAGAACAGAAGGATCGCAAGCGAGGCGGCCGACACGCCCACTGCGGCGGGGGAGAAGGTCGGAAGGGCCGCCGCGAGGGCTCGCCACTTCTCGATGAAGGGGGCCGGGACCTCGGCCATGCGAAGACCCAGGAGATCCCGGATCTCGGAGGAGAAGATGATCACGGCGATTCCGCTCGTGAACCCGGTGACGACCGGATACGGGATGAACTTGATCGCGTTGCCCACGCGCGCCAGGCCGAGCAGGGCGAGCAGGATGCCGGCGACCAGCGTACAGGTCACCAGGCCGTCGAGGCCGTGGCGCTGGACGATTCCGTAGACGATCACGACGAACGCGCCGGTGGGGCCGCCGATCTGGACCCGGCTGCCGCCGAGGGCGGAGACGAGGAACCCGGCGACGGCCGCGGTGATCAGGCCCCGCTCTGGAGGCACTCCCGACGCGATCGCAAAGGCGAGCGCGAGCGGAATCGCGACGATGCCGACGACGATGCCCGCCTGCAGATCCGAGGCGAACTGGCGGCGGTCGTAACCTCGCAGCGCGGTCACGCTCTTTGGCAGAAACGCGGCGCGGGCCGTGGAAGGCGTGGAGGAGATCGGCTGGCTGGACAGTGTCCGGGAGCGTAGCGGCAGGATCACGGGCCGTCAACGGCTTCGCGATCCGCCGCTCGGCCTCCACCGGAACCGTTCCAGCGGGATGGCTCCCGAACGCCGGAAGGCGACCCCCTCGCGCTCGAGCCGAAGCCTCTGCAGGATGGCGCCCTCGCCCCGGCCGAGCCCGAGGCTGATGCGGCCCTGCGCGTTGACGACGCGGTGCCAGGGGATGCGGCTCTTCGAATCCAGCGCGCTCATGGCGTAGCCGACGAGCCGGGCCTGGCCGGGAAGGCCCGCCAGGATCGCGACCTGGCCGTACGTGGCGACGCGGCCCCGCGGGATGCGGGCGACGACGGCGTGGATTCGGCGGAAGGCTCCCGGCGTCATGCTCGGGAGAGACTAGACTGCCGCGCGTGGAGCCGGGCCGGCAACGGCGTCCCCTCGGCGCAGGCGCCCTGGCGCTCCTGGAGCCGCTGGCGTCGTGGCGCGGGGTGCTGGTCTTCTGGGCGGCGTATTGCCTGGCTCACGCGCTGCTTCGTTTCTCCTTGTCCTCGACGCTCTCGCTCGACGATGCGCGGGCGAGCGAGCTGGCGCAGACCCTCGCTGCGGGATACCAGGTTCGCCAGCCGCCGCTCTACGAGTGGCTGCTCTGGACCTCGCAGCAGGCGCTCGGGACCTCCATCGCGAGCCACCTGCTCGTCCGCTACCTCTTGATCTTCGTGCTCGGGCTGGCGGCCTACGGCGCGACGAAGGCCGCGACGAAGGACGCGTTCTGGTCCGCGGTCGCGTCGGTCTCGATCGTGCTCCTGTATCCGATCGGGTGGGCTCTTCACGAATGGGGGACTCAGTCGCTGCTGTGCGCGATCGCGTGCCTGCTGACGTGGCAGGCGGTGCTGCGATTCCAGGAGCGGCCGACGACGCGCTCGGTCGTGTTCCTGGGCCTCGCCGTCGGCGTCGGTTTGCTCTCGAAGTTCAACTACGCCCTGTGCCTGCTGGGGATCGCCGCCGCGATCGTGAGCCTCCCGGAGGCGCGGCGGCGATTCGCCGACGCGCGGCTGCCGGCGGCGCTCGCGATCGCGGTCGCGATGGCGGCGCCGTATCTGTTGTGGCTCGCGAAGGTGGAGGGCGACGTCGTCTCGGTGACGCTGTCGCATCTCACGGAAGGCGGCGCCGAGCCCCACGGGGCTCGCGCGCTGGCGGGCCTGAAGCGGTTCGCCTGGTCTCTGCCGGCCTTCCTGATGCCGTGGCTTCCAATCGTCGCCCTGCTCGCGGCCCCTGCCTTCCGACGGCGCGCCGCGGCGGCGCCGCCGGCTTCTCTGGCGGAGCGTCTGACCCTTCGCGCGATGGTCGTGGCGGCCGCGGTCTGCGGGCTGGGGATTCTCGTCGCGGGCGCGCCGAGCTTCGGGGAGCGATACGTGCATCCGATCCTGATCGCGGCGCCCGTCTACCTCTTCGCGCGGATCGTCGCGTTCGCGCCCCAGCGCGAGCGAGGCCGCGAAATCGTGGCGGTCGTGCTCGCCTTCTCCTGCGCCGCGCTCGTCATCCGCGCCGCCTCCTTCCGCGAGACCGTGCCGACCCGATCGAAGGCTCTCCCTTACGAGGCACTCGCGCGCGAGCTCGCCCGGCACGGCGTGACCTCCGGAACCCTGATCGGAGCGACGGTTCGGGACGCGGGCAACCTCCGCGCGTTCGAGCCCGGTCTGCGCGTCACCGCTCCCGACTCGTATCGCGTCGAGCCGGTGCCGCTGCGGCCGAGCGACCGGGCCTCCTGCGTCCTCGTCTGGGCGGAGGGCCATCTCGACTATGCGCGCTCGCTGGCGAGGATCCCCGACACCGGGAATACCCGGATCGACGCGCGGATGCCCGCGCCATTCGGCGGCTGGCGACAGGGCACCTGGTGGCTCGCGCGGCTCGACCCGGCGACCCCCGCCTGCCGGCTGGTCAGCCGCCCTTAGCGCGCCGAGCGGGTAAACTGCCGCGCGTGGAGCCGGAGGCTGGAGGAGCGCTCGTCGAAGCGCGGGCGGTCTCGCGCTCCTACCGGCTGGGGGCCGCCGAGGTCCCGGCCGTCCGCGGCATCACGCTGTCGCTGCGGCGCGGGGAGTTCACGGCGCTGCAGGGTCCCAGCGGATCCGGGAAGACGACCCTGCTGAACTTGTTCGGCCTGCTCGATCGTCCGGACACGGGCCGCGTGCTCATCGAGGGTCGGGACGTCTCGGCGTGGCACGAAGAGGGTCGGTCGGACCTGCGCCGCGACCGCTTCGGGTTCATCTTCCAGAGCTTCAACCTCCTGCCCGTACTGACCGCCGAGGAGAACGTCGCCTATCCCATGGGGCTGCGTGGGGTCTCGCGCCGCGAGCGCACGGACCGGGCGCGGGAGCTGCTCGCCGCGGTCGGGCTCGAGGGCAAGCGCGCCGTTCGCCCCGATCTGCTCTCCGGAGGTCAGCGCCAGCGCGTCGCGATCGCTCGGGCGCTGGCGAACCAGCCGGCCGTCGTCTTCGCCGACGAGCCCACGGCGAGCCTCGACTCCAAGACGGCGGAGGAGATCCTGGACTTGATGCTCGCGCTCAACGAGGACCGCGGCGCGGCCTTTCTCTTCGCGACGCATGACGCGCGCGTGGTCGCGCGGGCGCGGCGCGTCGTGACGCTGCACGACGGCACGATCGCGAGGGACACGGCGGCATGAGCGCCCTCGCGCTGGCTTTTCGCAACCTCGCCCGCCACCGGCGCCGATCGGTGCTGATGGGCGCGGTGATCGCCTTCGGGTTCGCGGCCTTCGCGCTGGCGGGAGGGTTCATCGCGCAGTCCTTCGAGGGCTTACGGGAGAGCACGATTCGGCAGGTGGGCAACCTGCAGATCGTCGATCGCCGGGCCGCGAGCGGCACCGAGCAGGCGACGCTGGAGTTCGGCATCCCGCGGGGCGAGTCCGCGCGGAAGCTCGCGGCGTCGGATCCGGCGGTCGAGACGGCGCTGCCGCGTGTCGAGTTCGTCGGTCTGGTCACGACCGGCGGCAAGTCGATCCCGTTTTTCGGGATCGGGGTCGATCCCATCCCCGAGGCCAAAGCGACCGGCGCGGAGGAGCTGCTGGTGAAGGGACGCTGGCTGACGCCGGAGAACCCCGACGGAATCCTGCTGGGCACGGGGCTCGCTTCGGCGCTCTCCGTCGAGGTCGGGGAGGGCGTCACGCTCGTCGCGACGTCGCCGGACGGGTCGCTCAACGCCGTGGATGCGATCGTGATCGGCCTCGCCGACGTGAAGTTCAAGGAGCTCAACGATCGATATCTCGCGGCGGGCCTGCCGCTGGTGGAGAGGCTCCTGCAATCGGAGGGAAAGGTTTCCAAGCTCGTGCTGTTCTTGCGCGAGGGCATGGACGAAGCCGCCGCCGCCGCGCGACTGAAGGCCGCGTTCCAATCGGGAGGCTGGCCGGTCGAGGTGCTGCCCTGGGAGCGGCTCGGGGTGTTCTACGGGCAGGTGCGGCTGCTCTACGCCGGCATCTTCGGCTTCCTCGGCGCCGTGCTGGTCGTCATCGTGATCCTGGCGGCGGCGATCGTCATGACGATGGCCGTCACCGAGCGGACACGCGAGATCGGAACGCTGCGGGCGCTCGGCACGCGGCCTTCCGGCGTGCGCAACATGTTCCTGGCGGAGGCGTTGCTGCTCGCGCTCGTCGGCTGCGCCGCGGGGGCCGTCCTCTCGCTGATCGTGATGGCGGCGTTGAACGCGTCGGGGATCGTGCTGCCGCCGCCGCCGGGAGGGACGACGGGGTTCCCGATCCACGTCAAGGCCTACCCGCTCGCCTATGCCGTCGGTGTGGCGGCGATGGCGCTGACGGCGCTGGCCGCGGCGTATCTGCCCGCGCGTCGCGCGGCCAGAATGAACATCGTCGAGGCGCTCGCCCATGTCTAGCCTGCCGGCCGCGCTGTGGGTCACCTTCGCCTTCGCCGCGGCGTCGGCGTCCACCGACGTGCGCGCCTGGCTCGAGGCCGCGGACGCGGTACGCCGCCCGGCCGGCGAAGCCGTCGTCGAGGCGCGCGCCACGGGGGAGGGCGCCGCAGCGGAAAGCGTCGCGTTCGACGTCTACATCAAGGGACGCGACCGCGCGTTGATCGTCTTCAAGTCGGGCAAGGCGCGCGGCCGCAAGATCCTTTCCTCCGGAGAGAAGACCTGGCTGCTCGTGCCCGGCTCCTCGCGCGCGATTCCCGTCTCGGCGAACCAGAAGCTCGCCGGAGGCGCGTCGTTCCAGGACGTCGCACGGATCAGCTTCTCCGAGGACTTCACCGCGACCGCGAGGCCGGAGCCCGAGACGATCGAGGGCGTGGCGCTGCGCGTCTTCGACCTCACGGCGGTCGCCGCGAAGGCGCCGTATCCGAAGGCGACGCTCTGGATGGACGCGCAGCGCCGCCCGCGGCGCGCGATCTTCCTGCTCGCCTCCGGAAAGGCCGCGCACGAGATCCTCTTCACGAAGTTCGTCTCCGAGCGCGGCCGCGAGCGCCTCGCGGAGATGGAGGTGCGCGACCTGCTCCGCGCCGGCACCAGGACCCGGCTGGAGTACCTCTCCTGGAAGACCGCCCAGCTCGACGACGCGATCTTCACGCCCGAGGGGGCCCGAGGGCTCTAATCCGAGGTCAGGCTTGGCCCCAGCATCGTCCGGAGGGCGAGGCGGACCACGGATTCGCCCGCCAGACGCCGGGCGGCGGAGGCGATGCCCGGACGCAGCATCAGCCGGCGCAGGAGTGCCCCGGCGCGGAAGCGCGTGCCGAAGGAGCCCCTCCAGACGGCGGTCCAGGCGTCGGCGAGGCGTTCGGGCCGGATCGCTCCCACGAGGAACGCCTCGATCGTCTCGGCGGCGAGGATGCCCCCCGAGAGCGCCGAGGACTGGCCCTCGCCGGAGAAGGGGTCGAGCATCCCGGCCGCGTCGCCGGCCATGAGCATTCCGCGCTGGACGGGCGGCATCGCGGTGAAGAGGACGGGGCCGGTTCCCAGGAACCCGCCGGGCCCGGGATGGAGCCGCGAGAGGTCGCGGGAGAGGTCCGCGTTGGCGGCGGCCGCATGCGCGACCACGGCCTCCCAGCCCGGCGGGATCCGCCTGCGCTCGCGCTCCGCGATGACGCCGGCGAGGTGCACGATCCCGCCCTCGACGCGGGAGAGGCCGCAGTAGCCGCCGGGGAACAGATACAGGCGCACGCGCCCGGCGAGGGATTCGTCGGCGAGATAGTCGCGACTCCAGGCGAGGTGGCGCCGCGGCGAGTGCGCGGCAGCCTGTGCCTCGTCCTTGTCGAGGGCGTTCCAGCGGCCGTGCGCCGCGATGATGGCGCGTGCGGAGATCTCCTCGTCGCCGCCGCCGTGCTTGACGCGGAAGCGGAAGTCGCCCGGGTCCCCCTCGACCTGAGTCACGCGCGCGGCGAACCGCACCTCGGCGCCCGTGCGGCCCGCGTGGCTCGCCAGCAACGCGTCGAGCCGATACCGCGAGACTCCCCGCGCGCCGCGCGGAAGGCGGAAGGAGACTTCCGGCGTGCCGGGAACGTGGATCGAGCCTTCCCGGATCTGCTCGGCGCCGAGTCCGTCGATCTCCGCCAGGAGGCCCAGCCGCGAGAGCGGCGCCTGTGCCGACGGAGACAGGTACTCCCCGCAGACCTTGTGGCGCGGAAAAATCTCCTGCTCGAGCAGCAGGACCCGGCGTCCGGCGCTCGCGAGGATGGCGGCCGCGGCGGAGCCCGCGAGGCCCGCGCCGACGACCGCCGCGTCGAAGCGCGCGCTCACGCGCGCACCCGCCCGAGACCCGGTCCCGTGATCAGGAATCGGAAGGGAAAGATCTCCTCGACGCGCGAGCCCGGCACGGCCTGCGACGCGATCGCCCGCGCCTCCGGCGCCGTGTAAGCCTGCCGAACGGACGCCTTCCCGTCGTG
>DATBIJ010000073.1:0-10709 GCA_036557025.1 Thermoanaerobaculia bacterium
CGACGTCGACACGGCGGAGCCGCTGGGGCGCGTGGATCTGCTGATCGACCAATCCGGCGACGCCGTCGTCGCCTGGGTCGGGACCTCCGGCGGCACGTCGGTGCGGCTGCAGCGCGTCCCCGCGTCCGGCCCGTCGGGTCCTGTGGTCTCGGTTTCCGCGACGACGATCGACCGCGCGAGCGGCTTTCCGCAGATCGCGCCGGTGCAGGGCGGTTGTCTCGTCGCGTGGGTCGACGCCAAGACGCCGGCTCGGATCCGCGCCGCCGTCGTCGCGCTGCCTTCCCGGTAGCGGAAGCGGCAACCTAGCGCAGCTTCCCCCCGCATTCCTCGCAGACTTTCGGACTCAGCTCTTCGGTGCCGGGGCTCTTCCCGCAGTAGGGGCATCTCCAGAAATGCCATCCCGCGACGGCCGCGAAAACACCGGCGCAGAAGAGCATCGTCAGCACCACGTTTCGCCCGAGGCCGAGAAAGCGGCTGATCGATCCTCCCTGAATCCAAATCCCAAACAGGAGCAGCACCAGCGGCAGGGCCGCAAGGAGCGTCTTGTTCCGGCGGCGCCGGAATTCTTCGACGGGATCGGCGAACGTGGAGCTTCCTTGGGAGATCGCGAATCCTGGAGGAACACCAAGGCCCGCCTCGAGCTTGGACTCGGAGAGTTGGGCTTTGCAGTGCTTGCAGAACTTCGGATACAACCGCTCGTCCAGGAGACGCTCGCAGACGGGGCATCTCCACGAAACCGCGGAGACAACCATCGAGAGGAGGATGAGCGCCGCTCCGATCGCGACACCGACCCCTTTCGGCAGGACGAAGATCACGAAGTCTCCGCCGGTGGCACTCACCGCGATCACCCAGACGAAGGCCGCGGCGAACGGCGCGAGGCACTGGAAACGTCGGCGGTCGAGCTCCTCCAGGTCTCGGGCAATCTGCTCGGGATGCCGCGTGGTCACGCGCCGTGATCTCCCGAGTAATCCAACAGCCCGGTGTGGAAGATCAGGAGCCAGCGATCGCCCACTCTCGTGTAGCCCTTGCCGGCGCGCCCCTTCCAGAGGAAGTCCTGCCGCGTCGCGCGGTTCCGCCACAAGGTGTCGACGTCCACGACCGCGAGAGCGCCGTCCCCCTGCTCGGAGACGAGGATCCGCACGGTCCTGCGTCGGTTGTGCACGAGCGCGTGCGTGCGGAACAGATCCTCCCAGGCCGCCTTCCATCGGGCGCGGTCGTAGCGCCCGAACGGCATGACCCAGGTCGCCGGATCGTGCGCCTGGGCGTCCGGCGGCCAGGGCCACACCATGTCGGGGTGGAAGAGGGAGACCAGGGCCTCCGCGTCCTGCGCGTTCCAGGCCGCGGTCTCCGCGTCGACCATCCCCTGGATCCGGGCCTCGATCTCGGTCACGGGTCAGACGAGTCTAGCCAATGCCGGGACATCACCACACGCCCGGAATCAGCCGACGCGTGCGCCGCGAGTAGTCCTCGTAGTCCTTGCCGAACTCCTCCCGCATCATCGCCTCCTCGCGGCCGATGCGAAGCGCGAACAGCAGGCCGAAGGTGACGAGGTACGCCGGACCCGCGATCACGTTGGGCAGAGCGAGGGCCAGTCCGATCGAGAAGAGGAACAGGGCGGAGTACATCGGGTGCCGAATGCTCCGGTAGACGCCCTGGGTTACGAGCGTGTGGCCTTCCCGCACCTCCAGCGTGATCGACCAGTTCGTTCCCAGGTCGGCGTGCGAGCGATGGAACAGCCAGAGACCCAGGACGAGAAGCGCGGTCCCGGCGACCAGGGGCGCCGGTCGCAGGGGGTAGTCCGCAAACGCGAGCCATGGGGAAAAGACCCAGACGAGCGGGAGGAAGAACCCAAGCCACGCGAGGATCAGGAGCACGGTTTCGAGCGGGCCCTTGCGGCTCTTGACGACCTGGACCTTGCGGCTTCGATTGCCGTGCGGCGCGCGAATCACGACCATCGCGACGCTCGCCGCGAGAACGACGGCCTTGGCGTACCAGGGATTCACTGTGAGCCGCGCGCTAAGCCAGCTTCCTCAGCCGCTTCACGCTCTCCTCGATGTCCCGCACGGCCGCCGGATCGGGCTCGCGCCCCCCGAACGCGCTCGCGGCGTAGACCTTCACGATGCGCTCGCCGTCGGCCTTGGAGCCGGGCATCACCTTCGCCAGACGCCGCGCGACCTCGGCGGGAGGCACGGAGTCGGCGAGCTTGCCCTCACGCCGCGCGAGGATCTCCCGCAGCGCGACGTAGGCCCGCGTCGCCGGGGGTGTGCGGCGCCGTCGTGCGAGGGCGGCGAGCACGACGAAGGCCGCGACGGCGACCAGAAGCCCGATCACGGGACCGCGCCCCGAGCCGGAGGCGATCTTCTTCGCCGCCGCCTCGAGGCGGGAGGCCGCGCCCGAGAGCAAGCCCACGGCGTCCCGCGCGCTGTCGATCAGGCGAATCTGGTCGAGCGAGTCGAACCCGAGGATCCGCCGGTCGTAGAAGAACTCCAGCTCCTGACCGAGCGAAATGAACCGCTTCCAGAAGGCGACGCGGCTGCTCGCGGGCGGGATCCCGGCCGGCGGCGTGGGGTCGAAGACGACGAAGCCGCTCCCGTCGAGGTTGGCCTCGACCCAGGCGTGCAGGTTCCCGCCCCGCACGACGACGGCGTCGGTGAAGAGCGACTCCTCCCCGCCGTAGGACCCGGTGACGAGGCGGGAGGGAATCCCGCGCGCGGCGAGCATCATGGCCGCCGCGGAGGCGAAGTACTCGCAATGGCCGATCTTCGACCGCAGGAGGAAATGGACGAGCGGGTCGCCGACCGGCGGCGGCGCGTCGAGCGAGTAGTGGAACCCGCCGTCCTGCAGGAAGTGCTGCAGGATGCGGTCCGCGATGGCGCGCCCGGTCGTCTGACCCGACGTCAGCTGGAAGGCGTAGTCGCGGATCTCGGGAGGCACCCGGTTGGGATCGATCGCCGAATCGCCGGGCACGTGCTCGAGCCGCGTCCGAACCGAGGCGACGTAGCGCACGGCGGACTGCACCGAGGAGATCTGCACGACGCCGTCCGAGGTCTGGGACGCCAGCCGCGTGCGGTCGAGCTCGACCGTCGTGGCCCCGTAGGGCAGGAAGAGGAACCCCGAGCCGAAGTGGGCCAGCTCGAAGGACACGCTCGCCGGCTCGCGCTCGGCGCCGGCGGGCAGCAGGTGGATCCCGGTGCGCGGGACCGCCGGCGCGCGGTCGCCCCGACGCCACTCGCCGTCGAAGTACTGCGTGAAGCTCGCCTCCCGCAGCCGGACGATCGTGTCGCGGTCGGAGCTCGGATCGATCCGCACGCGCAGGACGACCTGGTCGCTGCGCTTCGCGGCGCCGAAGGCCTCGAGATCCACACGGTCGGAGGCCAGGACCGAGGAGAACTCGTCGCTGACCCGGAAGGGCGCGTTGGCGAAGGGCGCGCGCAGCCGCGGGAGCGCGTAGAAGAGCGGCGCGCCGAGAAGGCACGCGCCCGCGATCGCGACGACCGCGAGGCCTCCTGTCGGGACGGACTGGAGCACGCGCGGCGGCGGCGCCTCGTCGAAGTCCGCCAGGACCGCGATCCGCACCAGCGTACGGAAGCCCAGGATCGCGATCAGTCCGAAATAGATCAGCGAGGCCACGTGGGTCGAGGAGGAGGCCGAAGCGAGGAGCAGAAGGAAGATCACGAGCAGGGCGGTCTTGGCCTCTCCCGAGGTCTTGAGCGAGGCGAGCTTGGCGGCCGCGGAGAACAGCAGCATGTGCGTCACGATCCGCAGGAAGCTGCGCGGCATCGTCGTCAGCTCGACCGCGACCCATCCCAGGTAGGCCAGACCCAGGAGGTTCAGCCACGTCGTCGAGAGCGAGACCGGCTTTCCCTGCCGCGCGCGGATCCCGAGCAGGAGCAGGATCGCCTCGAAGGCGATCAGCGCCGCCGGGTTCGCCCCGCCGGTCCAGTAGAGGGGAATCGGCGCGAGCGCCGCCGCGGGCAGCAGCACGGAGAGGTACGCGCGGCGCAGACCGTCGGCCATCGGCTCGCGGCGGCTCACGCGACCATCCGGCGCAGGTCGCCGCGGCGAACCGGCGGGAAGGGAGGCGCCCCCGACATCGGGATCGCCTCGAGGCGAGCGAGCGCCTCCAGGATGTGCGTTCTCTGGGAACGGCCCGCGCTCGCGGCGACGCGGACTCCCCGGGACTGGAACCCGACCTCGCCGCCCCGCGACAACAAGAGGATCGCGTGCGCCGCACATCGCGACAGCCGCCGCTCGAACATCTCGAGCTGGCCGGGATCCGCCGGGTCCGCGAGCGCGTTGTCGACCGCGAGGATCACGACGCGGTCCCGCTCCGCGTCGCGCTCCCGCACGATCCATCGGCGCATCCGGGCGGACTGCTTCCAGTGGACGTCGCGCGGATCGTCCCCGGGGACGAAGTCCCGCAGCGTGCGGATGTCCGACCCGCTGCCGCGCCGCTTCGCATGCGGCCGGCCGCCCCGCTGGTCCTCCGGGGGCGTCTCGGGCACGGCGACCGGCTCGGGAAGCGGAAGCACGACGACCTCGCGGGGCAGCGACGCGCGGCGGTACTTGCGGAAGAGGCCGATCGGGAAACGGGACACCAGCCCCGCGTCCGGCCGGCGCACGACGCCGCGCCGCGGATAGGTCCCCTCGACGACGATCTCGCGCGACTCCCCCGGCTTCAGCGGGTCGATCCAGAGCGGCCCCGGCATCCCCTCGTGGACGAAGAAGAGCGCCTGCGCCGTCTCGGCGCGCATGCCGTTGGTCAGCCGCACCCGCAGGGGCACGGGACGGGTCGCGGTGACCTCGCCGATCGGCTCGATCTCGCAGGAGACGCCGCGCACGTTGCGGCGCGAGACGATCCCGGAGACCACCATCGCCGAGAGCATCGCGGCCAGCACGACGTAGAGGCCGTTGTTGCCGGTGTTCGTGGCGGCGATCGCGACGACGAGGCAGAGCAGGATGAAGCCGAGGCCGAAGTTCGTGATGCGGATCTGCCAGTCCGGGATCAGCGTCATGGGAGGCCCGCTACACCGGCACCGGCACCTGCGCGAGCACCTTCCGCACGATCTCCCGCTCCCGCCCGCCCGCGCCGTACCCGTCGGAGGCGACCGAGAGGATCCGGTGGGCGAGGACGGGCTCGGCGACCGCGTGGACGTCGTCGGGCGTGGCGAATTCGCGCGCCTGGAGCAGCGCGCGGGCCTGCGTCGCGCGGAAGAGCGCCTGCGCGCCGCGCGTCGAGACCGGCAGGCGAAGCTCCCCCGACTTGCGGGTGGCGGCGACGAGGGCGTGCAGGTAGTTCAGGAGCTTCTCGGACACGTTGATCTTCTCGACCTGCTTCTGCAGGGTCAGGACCTCGGAGCCGGCGAGCACGGCGGGCACCGACGCCAGGGCCTCCTCCGCCCCCCCGCGGCGCAGCAGCATCTTCTCCTCCTCCGCCGAGGGGTAGCCGAGCGAGAGCCGCAGGAAGAAGCGGTCCATCTGCGACTCGGGCAGCGGGTAGGTGCCCAGGTACTCGACCGGGTTCTGCGTCGCGACGACCAGGAAGGGCTGCGGCAGGGCGCGCCGCTCGTTCTCCACGGTCACGGCCGCCTCGTTCATGGCTTCGAGCAGCGCGGACTGCGTCTTGGGTGTCGCGCGGTTGATCTCATCGGCGAGGACGACGTTGGCGAAAATCGGCCCGGGGTGGAACTCGAAGCGGTCGCTCGGGGCGTGGAACACCGAGACGCCGAGGACGTCGGCCGGCAGCGTGTCGCTGGTGAACTGGATCCGTCGAAACTCGAGCGAGAGGCTGCGCCCCAGCGCCCTCGCGAGCGTCGTCTTGCCCACGCCGGGCACGTCCTCGATCAGCACGTGTCCGCGCGAGAGCAGGGCGGCGAGCAGCAGGTCGATCACCTTCGGCTCGCCTCGGTAGACGAGCTGGATGTTCTGGCGCAGGCGCGTGATCGCCGCGGCGGTATCGGTCATCGGCGTTTCTCCTCCCAACGGCCCGCACTCGGAGCCTCTTCCCGCCCCAGCCGTTCGACGGCGTCCCGCAGCCCCGCCTCGCGGTCGAATGGCAGGACGAGCACGCCGCGGTCCGTGGCGACGATCGCGGTCTCGACGACGCCCGGAGCGATCACGGGGCGGTCGGACAACACGAGGTTGCCGCCGTCGCCGCCTCCCCGCAAATCGCGCACGGCGCGCCAGCTCCCGACGTCGCTCCAGCCCGCCCGCAGCGGCACGGCCCGAATTCCCGCGGCCTTCTCCATGACCGCGAAATCGATCGAGATCGAGGGGAGCGCGTCCCAGGCCTGTGCGGCGCGCGCGGCATCGCCCGAGCGCTCGGCCGCGAGGAAGGCCTCGATGCCGGAGACGAGATCGCCCGCGACCCGGCGCGCCTCGGCGAGCAGGCGGGAGGGGCGAAAGACGAAGATGCCGGCGTTCCAGAGGTCCCCCGCGGCGACGAGGGAGCGCGCGCGCGCGCCGTCGGGCTTCTCGACGAAGCGACGGACCGGCGACGAGGCGCCGCCGGGCACGGGCTCTCCGAGCTCCAGGTATCCGAAGTCCGTCTCCGGCCTCGTGGGCGGCACACCCAGAACCACGACCGTCGCGGACTCCGCCTCGGCCCCCGCGCGCTCGAGCGCCGACCGGAACGCGCCGGCGTCGGTGGCCGTCTGGTCCGAGGGCAGCGCCGCGGTGATCGGATCGCCGTCGCGCGTGAAGCGCAGCGCCGCCGCGAGCAGCGCCGGACCCGAGTTGCGCCGGCTCGTCTCGACGAGGATCCTCTCGCGCGGCACCTGCGGGAGCTCCCGCCGCACCAGATCCTCGTGGCGCGCGGCCGTCGCGACCCAGACGTCGGAGGACAGCGGTGCGACGCGCGCGTACGTTTCCGCGAGCAGGCTCTTCTCGGAGAGCAGCGGCAGGAACTGCTTGGGCCGCTCTTCGGTCGAGAGGGGCCACAGGCGGGTCCCCGAGCCGCCGGCCAGGAGCAGCAGCCTCATGCCTTTTCGCCCCACGTCAGCCCGACCAGCTCGACCTCCGGCGACAGGGTAACGCCGAACCGATCCCGGACGGCATCCCGGGCCAGCCGCATCAGCTCCAGCACGTCGCGGGCCTTCGCGCCCCCCTCGTTGACGATGACGTTGGCGTGCCGCGGCGAGATGACCGCGCCCCCCCGCCGCTCCCCCTTCAGGCCGCACTGCTCGATCAGCCGGCCGGCGAAGTCGTTGGGAGGGTTGCGGAAGACGCTTCCGGCGTTGGGCTCGGAGGGCAGGGCGCCGCGGCGCTTGTCCGAGACCGTGCGCGTCTTCGCCTCGATCTCCTCCCGCGGCGCCGGGCGCAGGCGCAGGCTGGCCCGCGCCACGATCTCGCGGGTCTCGATCAGCTGCGTCCAGCGATACCCGTGCGGGATCTGTGCCGCCTCGGCCTCCCGCCGCTCCCCGGTGCGCGACACCAGGCGCACGCTCTCGAGCACGTCGAAGATCTCGCCGCCATAGGCGCCCGCGTTGATCCGCACGGCGCCGCCGATCGAGGAGGGAATCCCCGAGATCGCCTCGAGACCCGAGAGCCCTGCCCGCGCCGCCTTCGCGCAGACGCCGCCCAGCGGCGCACCCGCGCCCGCGACGACTCGGTCGCCTTCGATGGCCACGAGGAGAAACTCCCCTTCCAGCCGCACGACCCAGCCGGGAAATCCCTCGTCCGCCACGAGGATGTTGGAGCCCATCCCCAGCAGCGCCACGGGTTCGCCGCGACGCGCGGCTTCTGCCAGCACCTTCGCGAGGCCCTCCTCGCTCGCGACCCGGCCGAAGAATCGGGCCGGTCCCCCGATGCGCCAGGTCGTGTGGCGCGCGAGCGGCTCCTGCTCGGTGATCGAGCCTTCGGCCGGGGTGAGCGCGAGCATCGTCATCCCCGGCGTACGGTCACCAGAGCCGGCCCGTCGAGGCGATCCAGGCGGTGGCGGCCGTCGCGCCCGCGGCGAGAAGTCCGGCCAGGACGTCGTCGATGACGATTCCCCACCCTCCGGGATACGCCTGGCTGCGCCGGATCCACCCCGGCTTCCAGACGTCGAAGAGCCGAAAGAAGAAAAACGACGCGAGCCACGCCAGCGCCTCCCGCCCCGGGGCCGGGTAGAGGAACATCGGCACCGTGCAGGAGGCGATCGCCTGACCGGCGACCTCGTCGATCACGACGAAGCCGGGGTCCTTCGCCCCGGACTCTCTGGCCGCCCGCGCCGCCGCCGGAACGCCCGCCAGCGCGATCAGGAGCCCGGACATCAAGAGTCCGGGTGGTGCGAACACACTGGAGCCGTCAATGACGAACGCTCGCGACAATAACCAGGAGAGAAGGAGTCCGACGGCTGATCCCGCGGTGCCGGGCGCGACCGGCGAGAGCCCCGCGCCCAGCGCCGAGGCGAAGAGCGCGGCCGCGGGCGCGCGACGGAAAGCGCGCCGGACATCCGGCGCGGCCGGAGGTGTCGAGGAGGCGACGTCGTCCATGCGCTTCCCGGTGCGAGAACTATAATCGCGCGAGCCGCCCCGACGGGCGAGCCGCGCGCGCGAAAGGGGTACAGATGTCTTCCACCGCCAAGAACGAGAAGTGGCGCGCCGTCGAGACGGCGCTCACGCAGATCGAGCGCCAGTTCGGCAAGGGCGCGATCATGCGCCTGGGAGACCAGCCGGAGCAGGTCGTGGCCGTAATCCCGACGGGATCGCTGGCCGTCGACGCCGCGCTGGGCGTGGGCGGCATCCCGCGCGGCCGGGTCATCGAGATCTTCGGCCCCGAGTCCTCGGGCAAGACGACGCTCTCGCTCCAGATCATCGCCCAGGCACAGAAGGGCGGCGGGCTCGCGGCGTTCATCGACGCGGAGCACGCGCTGGACTCCGAGTACGCGAGGAAGCTCGGCGTCGACACCGATAACCTCCTCGTTTCCCAGCCCGACCATGGCGAGCAGGCGCTCGAGATCGCCGAGATGCTGATCCGCTCCGGCGCGATCGACGTCGTCGTCATCGACTCGGTCGCGGCGCTGGTGCCCAAGGCCGAGATCGAGGGGGAGATGGGCGAGGCGCAGATGGGCCTCCAGGCGCGCCTGATGTCGCAGGCCCTGCGCAAGCTGACCGCGATCGTCGCCAAGTCGCGCACGAGCCTGATCTTCATCAACCAGATCCGCGAAAAGATCGGCGTGATGTTCGGCAACCCCGAGACGACGACCGGCGGCCGGGCGCTGAAGTTCTATTCCACGATCCGCATCGACATCCGTCGCATCGCCTCGTTGAAGGACGGCGAGACGGTCATCGGCTCGCGCACGAAGGTCAAGATCGTCAAGAACAAGGTCGCGGCGCCCTTCCGGCAGGCCGAGTTCGACATCAACTACGGCGAGGGCGTTTCCCGCGAGGGCGAGCTGCTGGACATCGGCATGGAGGCGAAGCTCGTCGAGAAGTCCGGCTCCTGGCTCTCGTACGGCGACCTGCGGCTGGGCCAGGGACGCGAGAACGCCAAGCAGTTCCTCAAGGAGAACCCGGAGCTCGCCTCCGAGGTCGAGACGAAGCTGCGCCGCCACCTCGGCTTGCTGCCGCCGGAACCGTCCCCGCGGCCGGACGTCGCCGCCGAGAGCGCGAAGGATCGCGAGAAGGACAAGGCGAAGGCGGCACGCTGAAAGCGGTTCCTGAATTCGCGCGGGTCTGCGATACTGCCGCGCGATGAGATTGGCGTCCCCGATGCGCGCCCGCGTCCTCGCGGGCGCGTTTTGTTTTCTGGGCGCGGCGGCGGTCGCCTCCGCCGAGCGCCTGCGATTCGCCGCGGAGCGTCCCGACAGGGCCTGCACGGGCATGGCGCCGCCCCACGGCGTCGTGACGCTCGCTCCCGGCGAGTCGCCGAGCCTGGATCACGCCGGCTGCCTCATCGTCCTGCCGGTCCCCGACCTCTCCGACGCCGGGATCGCCGACGCGTCGGCCCGGCTGGCGAAGCTGCCCGAGACGCCCGGCGTCATCCTGGATCTCTCCGCCGCGACGAGCCTCCCGGAGGCGGAGCGGGCCACGCGCCTCACCTACGCGGTCAAGGTGCTCTCCTCGGCCGGACGGGCCGCGGCGAAGGGCGCGCCGATCGCCGTCGGGCTGCCCGGGGCCGACCCGGGCGCGCCGGGCTACCGCGCGGTGACGGAAGTCCTCGCGGGCGACGAGCTCGCGCCCTACGTCGACGCGGCCTGGGTGAGCGCCGACGCGCCCCGCGAGAGCTGGCCGCGAGGCTCCTTCGCCCGGCTCTGGACCTACGCTCCCCTGACGCGGGGCATCAACCCGCAGTCGGCGGCCCTTCGACTCGCGTTCTCCGCGCGGGACGCGACGCTCGTGGCGCTGACCGCGAACCCCGAATGGCCGCTGTCGGTCGAGGGGTGGCACGGCCTGGTTCGCCTCCAGGCCTATCTGACCGACGACGTCTCGGCGGACCCCACGCCGACCTCCGGCAGCCTTCCGGACGGCACGCCGGTGGAGCTCGCCCGCTTCTACGACGCGAAGAGAAACGCCCCGATCCTGTTGTTGACGGGAGACCCGCCGGGGCGCGCCTCCATCGAGCTCTCCGGCGGGCCCTTCTCGAAGGCGGACGTCGAGATGCTCGCCACCGGCGCGACCCGCAGCTTCGACGTCCACGGCGCCGGCCGGCTCGCTCTGGAGTTGTCCCGCACGGGCATTGCGGTCCGGCTCACGCCGGTCCGGCGTCCGGACGCCGCCGCCGAGGCG
>DATBIJ010000074.1:0-7244 GCA_036557025.1 Thermoanaerobaculia bacterium
CGCAATCGCCGGTGCCCCCTCCCGAGTGCGCGATGCGGTCGTGCAGCGGGTCCGCGAGGGAGAGCAGACGCCGCTCGCCCCGGCGAACCACGGACACCTCCCCGCCCGGCTCGCCGGCGGTCGAGCCGCAGACCTGGCGCCCGTCTTCCATCAATAGAGACCAGCGGCCGTCGGGAAGGCGGGCGACATCCACGCGCTCGGCCCGGCCTCCGCGCCACAGGCTCCATCCCTCCGAGTCCCTCTCGAGGCGGATCTCCTCGGCGTCGGCATCGGGCGTGGGGCGGAAGAGAAAGGTGTATCTCATCGCAGGCGGCGCATCGACTCCTGCCGCGCCGTCGTTCTCCAGGCCGATCCCCGCGCGGCCGAGCCATTGCCGGGAAGCGCGGCCGGTTGACGCTCCTGCGACAGTCCGACCGCGGCCAAGACGACGTCCTCGGGCGCGGGAGCGGCGTCGGATAGCAGACCCTCCGCCAGCCGGCGGTCGAGCCACTGCACGTCGAAGGCGCCCGAGAGAAACGCGTCATCGCGCACGAGCGCGCGAAAGAGCGGAAGGGCCGTGGAGACGCCCTGGATCTCGTACTCCGTCAGGGCCCGCCGGAGACGGGCGATCGCCTGCGAGCGGTCACCGCCGTGCGCGATCAGCTTGCCCAGCATCGGGTCGTAGTCGATCGGGACCGTCGAGCCCTCTTCGATCCCGACGTCGTTGCGGATGCCCGGTCCCTCCGGCAGCCGCAGACGCGTCACGATCCCGGGTGAAGGCGCGAAACCGCGGGCCGGATCCTCGGCGTAGATGCGGCACTCGATGGCGTGGCCCCGCGCCGAGAGATTCTCGGCGCGGAACGAGAGACGCTCCCCGAGAGCGATCGCGATCATCTCGCGTGCGAGATCGACGCCCCAGACCTCTTCGGTGACCGGATGCTCGACCTGGAGACGCGTGTTCATCTCGAGAAAGTAGAAGGAGGAGTCCGGAGCGAGCAGGAACTCGACGGTCCCACAGGAGGAGTAGTCGACCGCGCGCGCGGCCGCGACCGCCGCCTCGCCGAGCCGGCGACGCAGCTCCTCCCCGACGACGGGCGAGGGGCACTCCTCGACGACCTTCTGGTGGCGCCGCTGGAGACTGCACTCGCGCTCCCCGACGGCCACGAGGCCGCCGCGCCCGTCGCCGACGACCTGGACCTCGACGTGGCGCGGTCGCTCGACGAGCTTCTCGGCATACACGGCGCCGTCGCCGAAGAAGGCCTGCGCCTCCGCGCGAATCCGTTCGAAGGCGGCAGGCAGCTCCTCCGGCGTGTCCACCCGGCGCATCCCCTTGCCGCCCCCGCCCGCCGATGCCTTCAGCAGCAGCGGGTAGCCCGCCTTGGCGCCGAACTCCTCCAGCTCGCGCGCGGACGCCGCCGGCTCGAGCATGCCCGGGACCACCGGAACGCCCGCCGCGCGCATCCGTTGCCGGCTGGCCGTCTTGCTGCCCATCGCCTCCACGGCGTTCGCGGACGGGCCGACGAAGGTCAGCCCGGCCCCCGTCACCGCGCGCACGAAGGCGTCGCTCTCCGCGAGGAAGCCGTAGCCCGGATGCACCAGCGACGCGCCGGTCTTCTTCGCCGCGGCCAGCAGGGCGGGAATCGAGAGATAGCTCTCGCGCGCCGGCGCGGGCCCCAGGCGCACGGCATGGTCCGCGGCGGCGACGTGCGGCGCCGTCCGGTCGGCGTCGGAGTAGACGGCCACCGTCTCGAGGCCGAGGTCTTTGCAGGCCCGAAAGATGCGCAGGGCGATCTCGCCGCGATTGGCCACGAGGAGGCGGCGTCGATTCACGGGAATCGAGCTCACGGGAGTGGATGTCGGGAATCGGGAATGGGGAATAGGAAATCGAAGGGCACCCGCTTGGTCGTGACAATAGGCAGTTGATGACCGTGCGACAACCGATTCACGAACGCCTCGACGCGTTCGTCATTTCGAAGCAACTTGCCGTGGATCTTTATCGAGATACCGCTTGGTTCCCTGCAGCGGAACGATTCGGGCTGACGAGTCAGATCCGCCGGGCGGCGGTTTCCATCCCGGCCAATATCGCCGAAGGCGCCGCCCGCGGCTCCAAGAAGGAGTTCTGCCGATACCTCTTGATCGCGAGGGGATCGATCTCGGAGTTGCGACTGCTTCTGGAGATTGCCTGTGCGACCGGGGCTCTGCGGTTCGAGGTCTTGCGTTCCCGGCTCATGGAACTCGATCGAGTTCTCGCCATGACCAATGGATTGATTCGCAAATCGAAAACCGAGGAGTGAATTCGGTTCCCCCCGATTCCCCATTCCCGATTCCCGATTCCCGATTCCCATTCCCGACGGCCCTTCGATTCCCGTCACAGCGGAATGTTTCCGTGTTTCTTCGGCGGTAGGCTCGCGCGTTTGCCTTCGAGCAGCTGATAGCACCTCAAGAGCCGCTCGCGCGTCTCCTCCGGCGCGATGACCTCGTCGACGTAGCCGCGGCGGGCCGCGACGTAGGGGTTGGCGAAGTTTTCGACGTATTCCGCGACGCGCGCCGCGCGCGCCTCGGGCGCGGCGTCGGCCGGCAGCTCGCGCCGATAGAGGATGTTGACCGCGCCCTCCGGGCCCATGACCGCGACCTCGGCGGTCGGATAGGCGAAGTTGAAGTCGCAGCCGACGTCCTTCGAGAGCATGACGCAGTAAGCGCCGCCGTAGGCCTTGCGCACGATGACGGAGACCTTCGGAACCGTCGCTTCCGCGAAGGCGTAGAGCAGCTTCGCGCCGTGGCGGATGATGCCTCCGTATTCCTGCCGCGTCCCGGGCAGGAAGCCGGGCACGTCCTCGAGAACCAGCAGCGGGATGCCGAAGGCGTCGCAGAAGCGCACGAAACGGGCGCCCTTGGTCGACGCGTCGATGTCCAGGACCCCGGCCAGGTGCATCGGCTGGTTCGCCACGACGCCGATGCTGCGCCCGCCCAGACGCACGAACCCGGTCAAGATGTTTCGCGCGAAGCCGGCGTGGACCTCCAGAAATGCGCCGCCGTCGGCGATCCGCCGAACGAGGGCACCCATGTCGTAGGGCTTCTGCGGATCCTCCGGCACGAAACCGTTGAGATCCTCGCCCCCGGGAGCCTCGCGCGACGCCACGCGCGGCGGCTCATCGAGATTGTTGGACGGCAGGTACGACAGCAGGTCCCGGATGCCCGCCAGCGCCGCCGCGTCGTCCTTGCGCACGAAGTGCGCGACGCCCGAGACCTCCGCGTGCGTGCGGGCGCCTCCGAGCTCCTCCTTGGTCACTTCCTCGTGTGTGACGGTCTTGATGACGTCGGGCCCGGTCACGAACATGTAGGAGGTCTTCTCGGTCATGAACAGGAAATCCGTGATCGCCGGCGAGTAGACGGCGCCGCCGGCGCACGGTCCCAGGATGGCCGAGATCTGGGGGACGACCCCCGAGGCGCGGGTGTTGCGCCAGAACACCTTCGAGTAGCCCGCGAGCGAGACGACCCCCTCCTGAATCCGCGCGCCTCCCGAGTCGTTCAGTCCAATGATCGGCGCGCCGTTCTGGACGGCGAGATCCATGACCTTGCAGATCTTCTCGGCGTTCGCCTCCGAGAGCGACCCGCCGAAGACCGTGAAGTCCTGCGCGAAGACGTAGACGGGCCGCCCGTCGACCGTGCCCGCTCCCGAGACGATGCCGTCTCCCGGAATCTGGATCTTGTCCATGCCGAAGTCGCGCGCCCGGTGCGTCACGAGACGATCGAGCTCCAGGAACGACCCGGGATCCAGCAGCAGCTCGACCCGCTCGCGTGCGGTCAGCTTCCCCTCGGCGTGCTGGCGGGCGATCCGATCGGCACCGCCGCCCTCGAGACTCTTCTCGCGCAGGGCCTCGAGGTCGGCGAGCTTCTTGTCGAGAGTCATGAGACAGGCCGTAAATCGTAAATGGTGAATCGTGAATCGAAGCCGTGAACCGGACCTTCCATTAACGATTCACGATTCACGATTCACGGTCATAAGACGATCCCCCTCTGCTCGGCGAGCTTGCGGCGGATGCGGCGGAAGAGCTCCTGGCCGTCGACGCGACCCGAGGCGATTTCCTGGCGGGCCGCCTCCATCATGCGGCGCGCCTCCTCGTCGAGCGTGCGCTCCTTGTCGGCTTCCTCGGCCAATGCTCCGAGCACCGCCGCGCGAAGGACCCCCGGCGCGCGCTCCTCGAAGAGCTTGCGCGCGGCGATCCCGCGGGCCGCTTGCACCGCGATGAACTCCTTGCGAAGGTCGGCGAGGGCCATGAGGGGGAATGCTAATACACGGATAATGCAGGAAATGCCTCTCGATACCGCCTCGATCGCGCGCTGGCTCGAGCCGCTCGCGCGCACCCCCGATGAGACGGCCGATCTCTTCTCGGAGTCGCGGCGGGAGACCGTGCTGGCGATCGAGAACGGGGCGCTCGCCGAGGTCGCCACGCGGCGAGAGCGGGCGCTGGCGGCGCGCTGGTGCGCCGAGGGACGACAGACGCTCGTGGCGTCTTCGGGGGGCGGCGACGCCGAGGCGCGCGAGGCGGTGCGACGCCTGCGCGCGGCGCTGGGGCGCTCCCCGTTGCCGATGCGCCCCGGCGGGCTGGATGAGGAACCCGAGGACGAGGGGAGCACCGCCGCGCCTCGTTGGGCGCGCCGGCTCCCGGGCCTGATCGCTCGGGCGGCGCCGCGTCACCGTCTGACCGCGACGATCGCGGAGAGCCGCCGGGAGATCGTCCCGGCGCGCGGGGCTCCGGCGAGCTTCACCCGCCGGCTCTTCTCGCTCGAGGGAACGATCGTCGCCGCTTCCCGGGCCGGGGACGAGCCTCGGGCGTTCGCCTTCCACGCTCCGGAGTCCGAGCAGATCACCGAGGAGTTGAAGCGCGCGCTCTCGGCCGCGGCCGAGCCGCGGGAGCGGCCGATACCCTGCGGTGACGGCGAGATCGACGTCGTCCTGGCGGAGGGATGCGCGGTCGTGTTCCTTCACGAGGCGCTGGCCCATCCGCTCGAAGCGGGAGCGGTCTCGCCGCTCTCGGCGCTGGCCGACGCGCGCGTGGCGGTCTCCGAGCTGGAGGTGAAGGACGATCCCACCCGGCTAGACCTCTTCGGCGGCTACGAGCAGGACGACGAGGGCAGCACGCCGCGCGCGGTTCGCCTGCTCGACGGCGGACGCGTCGCCGGCCGGCTCACCGACCGGGCGCATGCGGGTCCGCGTTCCTCGGGCCACGGCCGACGGGGAGGCGCCTTCGACGCCCCGGCGCCGCGCGGATCCAATCTCGTGGTCGCGCCCGGCCACGCGTCCGCCGACGAGATCGCGCGGCGGCTCGACAACGGACTTTGGATCGAGCAGCTCACCGCGGCGTCGGTGGAGCTGTCGAGCGGGCAGTTTCGACTGCGTTTCCCGAGGGCGCGGCGCGTCCGCCGCGGCCGGCTTGCCGACGAATGCGGGCCCGGCTTGCTCGCGGGCGAGATCTTGCCCGCCCTCGCCGCGATCGAGGCGGGCGTGGGACGCGAGGTGCAGCCCTACCGAGGCCTGGGCTGGTGCGCGCGCGACGGCGTCGTCGTCCCGGTCGGAGGCGCCGCGCCGGATCTCCTGCTGCGGCGACTGCGCGTTCGCTCGCTCGCATGACCGGCGAGGATCTCTCCGAGCTGCTCGCGCGGCGGGCTCCCGGCGAGTGGGAGCTCTACGGCAAGCGGGGCACGTCTCGCGAGACCGTCTCCCGCGCCGCGGGCGCGACCCGCGCGCACCGAGACGAAGAAGGCTGGGCGGCCCGATGGTGGGAACAGGGCAGCCTGCGGTTCGCGGCCGCCTCCAGCCCGACGGGCCTGCGGACCGCGATCGAGGAGGCCGCCAACCTGACCGCGGGGGCGCAGGATTCTCTCGACTGGCCCAGCGGCGCCTTCGGCGCCGAGGCGCCGGAACCGACTCCCCTGCCGGAGCCGCCGGAGCTCTTCACCGAGCTCGCGCGACAGCTCGCGGCGGAGTCCCGCGGAGAGGCGGGCCTGCAGGAGCTGACGATCCGCGTCGGCCGGACCGCGGAGACGATCGTCAACGGACGATCGCTCCGCGCCGCGCTCTCCGGCAGCCGCCTCGACGGTGTCGCCACGGCGGTGGGCCGACGAGGAACACGGGCCTGCGAGGCACGCGTCGCGTTTCGCTGGGACGAGGCGCCCGACACCGCCGCGCTCGCGCGGCGGCTCGCCGATCGAACCACGCTCCCGCTCTCGGAAAAGCCCTCGCCGTTCGAGCGGGGGGAGCTGCTGCTGGACCCGTCCGTCTCTTCCGCGCTGCTGGCCGCGCTGGCCGGCTTGTTCACCGCCGCGGTGCCTCGGTGGGTGTCGCGCGCGCAGTTCGCCTCGCCCGCGATCACGATCGTCGACGACGCCACCGCGGACACCCCGTGCGACGGCGAGGGCACGAAGACGCGGCGCGTCGAGCTCGTTCGCGAAGGCGTGCTGCGCGGCAGCCTCTGCGACCTCTCCTCGGCGCATCGTCGGCGCACGCCACCGACGGGCCACGGGGTCCGCCCCTCGTACCGCAACGCGCCGGCGACCCGGCCGCGGCGCCTCTTCTTCGAGACGGCGTCCGCGGTCCCGCCGCGCGAGCTCCTCGAGCAGGTTCGGCGGGGGCTCTACGCCTCCGCCCTGGTCGCCCCGCCGCGCGTCGAGCTGGACGCCGACCGCTACGAGATCGAGTTCTGCGGGATCGCGGTCGTCGCCGGCCGCGCACAGGGTCCGGTGGCCGGTGCGCGATGTCGAGGGCGGATCTCCGAGCTGCTGCGGAGGATGACGCGTCTGGGAAGCGACCGCGCGTTTTTTCCGCTGCCGGATCTCGTCGGGGCGCCGACGATCCTCGTCGACCGGACGAGCTTCGAATAGGGCCCGGCCGTCAGCGGGACGGACCGGGGGTCGGGTCGGGCTCGGGCGCCTCTTCCACGGGCGGATCCGGCGGCGGCGTGGGACGTCCGAAGGCAGGCACGATCGGCGGGCGCGTGCGGCGCACACCGGGATCCTTGCCGGCCATTCCCGGGGACCCGGAGGCGTTCGGGATCGCCGTCACGACGGGCTGCGGCGGCTCGGCCTCGACCGCGGGCTCCGGCGGTGGCCCCTCGGAAGAGTACCGAATGGGAGGCGGAATCACCGGCGGCGCCGGCGGGTCGATGAGCTCATCGCTCGCGATCGGCTGATCGATCGGCGGCGGCGGGCGGAAACGATCCGGCTCGGCGTACTGGGCCTCGGCGGTGAACCGGGCCCGATCCAGG
>DATBIJ010000075.1:0-9169 GCA_036557025.1 Thermoanaerobaculia bacterium
CCGTCGCGATGATGACGTCGGGACGGGCCGCCTTCGCCTCCTCGGGCGTGATCTCCGGGTCCGGGTTCGCCAGCGCGAACACGATCGGATCCCGCGCCATGGACTTCAGCATCCGCCCCTGGACGATGCCCTTCGTCGACAGGCCGACGAAGACGTCGGCGCCCTGCAGCGCGTCCTCGAGCGTGCGCTCCTTGGTCTCGACGGCGAAGAAGGCCTTGTGCGGGTTCATGTCCTTGTCGCGTCCGACGTGGATCACGCCGTTCTTGTCGCACATGCGCAGGTTCTCCTTGCGCACGCCGAGCGAGACGTAGAACTTCGCACAGGCGATGGCGGAGGCGCCGGCGCCCACGAACACGACCTTGACGTCCTCGATCTTCTTGCCCACGATCTCGAGCGCGTTCCAGAGCGCCGCGCCCGAGATGATCGCGGTCCCGTGCTGATCGTCGTGGAAGACGGGGATCTTCAGGCGTTTCTTGAGCCGTTCCTCGATCTCGAAGCACTCCGGCGCGCGGACGTCCTCCAGGTTGATGCCTCCGAAGGTGGGGGCGATTCGCGCCACGGCCTCGACGAACGAATCGACGTCGTCGGCGTCCACCTCGATGTCGAAGACGTCGATGTCGGCGAATCGCTTGAAGAGGACGCCCTTGCCTTCCATGACCGGCTTGCTCGCGAGCGCCCCGATGTTGCCGAGCCCCAGCACCGCAGTGCCGTTGGAGATCACGCCGACGAGGTTGCCTTTCGCCGTGTAGTCGTAGGCCCTTTCGGCGTCCTTCTCGATCTCCAGGCAGGGCTCGGCGACGCCGGGGCTGTAGGCGAGGGAGAGATCCTCCTGCGTGCGGGTCGGCTTGGTGGGGACTACCTCGACCTTCCCCTTGCGGCCGCGGGAGTGGTACTCGAGCGCTTCGCCGGGGAGGATGCGGCGCATCAGGCCGACCCCGTTTCGCGGGCGAGCTCCTCGCGCAGCGCGAGCACCGCGGCGGAGGCCTGCGCCTTCGGCACGGGCCGGGCGCTCTTGTCGCGCCGGCGCACCAGCTCGATGTTGCCCTCCTTGAAGTTGCGCCCGCCGACGTTCACGCGGATCGGAAAGCCCAGCAGGTCGGCGTCCTTGAACTTCACCCCGGGGCGCTCGTCGCGATCGTCGTAGAGGACTTCCACGCCTTTGGCGCGGAGCTCCTCGTAGAGCGCGTCGGCCGCGGCGCGGACCGCCTCCTCGGAGGGATTCAGGGAAACGAGGACGACCTCGAAGGGCGAGATCGAGATCGGCCAGACGATCCCGTCGGCGTCGTGACGTTGCTCGATGGCGGAGGCCATCGTGCGGCCTACCCCGATGCCGTAGGTGCCCATGACGGCGGGCTTGCTCGCGCCCGCCTCGTCCGTGAACTCCGCCTTCAGCGCGGCGGAGTACTTCGTTCCGAGCTTGAAGATGTGGCCGACCTCGATCCCGCGGAACAGCGCGAGCGGCTTGCCGCAGCGCGGGCAGGGATCGCCCGCGCGCGCCTGGGCAAAGCTCGCCCACTCGGCGACCTTGGCGTCGCGCGCGATCGAGAGGCCGCGCACGTGCCAGTCGCGGCGCCCGGCGCCGGTCACGGCGTTGACGGCGCCACGCACGGATTCGTCGGCGATCAGCCGCGTCCCCTCGCGCACGCTCGTCGGGCCGACGAAACCGACCGCCGCCCCCGTCGCCCGATCGACCTTCTCCTCGGACGCGAGCGCGAGGTGGTCGACGCCGAGCGCGTTCTTCAGTGCCACCTCGTTGGCGTCGAGGTCGCCCCGGACCAGCGCGAGCACGAAACCCTTGTCGGTGTCGTAGACGAGGCACTTGATCATGCGGTCGGGCGTGATCTTCAGAAATTCCACGACCGCGTCGATTCCGCCGCGGCCGGGCGTCTCGACCTCTTCGAGCGCCGCCGGCGTCTCGCCGTCCCACGGGTTCTTGCGCGGAGCCGTCTGCGCCTTCTCGAGGTTGGCGCCGTAGCCGCAGGCGGCGCAGGAAACCACCGCGTCCTCCCCGGTGTCGGCGAGCACCATGAACTCCTGCGACGCGCTGCCGCCGATGGCGCCGGAGTCGGCCTCCACGACCGTGAACTCCAGCCCGCAGCGGCGGAAGATCGCCCGGTACGCCGCGTCCTGCGCCTTGTAGGACGCATCCAGCCCCGCGCTGTCCGCGTCGAAGGAGTAGCCGTCGTACATCAGGAACTCACGGCCGCGCAGCAGCCCGAACCGCGGGCGGATCTCGTCACGGAACTTCGTGCGAATCTGATACAGGGTCACGGGGAGCTGACGGTAGGAAGTCAGCCCCGAGCGCACCAGCGTCGTGACCGCCTCCTCGGCCGTCGGGGCCAGGCAGTGCTCGGCGGACTTCCGGTCCTTCAGGTGGAAGAGGAGCTCCTCGGAGGTGTAGCGACTCCACCGCCCGCTTTCTTCCCAGAGCTCGCGAGGCTGGAGGATCGGCAGCTCCAGCTCCAGGCAACCGGCGCGGTCCATCTCTTCCCGGATGATCTGCTCGACCTTGCGATGCGACCGCAGGCCCAGCGGCGTGAGCGTGAAGATCCCGCCGGAGACGCGCCGAATCATCCCGGAGCGGATCAGCAGAATGTGGGAGATGGCCTCGGCGTCGCCGGGGACCTCGCGGACCGTCTGGAGGAAGTATCGGCTCCAACGCATTGTCGAGGCGGAAGATATCAGGCGGCCCCACGGGCCGGGCAGCCTGCTAGGGCTTGCGGTTGGCGGCCTCGGGCTTGCGGCGGCCGACCTTCTCCACCAGGCGCAGGTTCGACCGCACCTGCTGCATCATCCGGTCTTCGAGCGCGCCGCCGCGCGCGACGGTCTTCGCGCGCGCGAACGCGGCCTTGGCTTCCTCCGGGCGACCCGCGGCGAGGTACGCCATGCCGAGGTGGTGAAGGGTCACCGGCGCCGCGGCCCGCTCGCTCGAGCGGCGCAGGCAGTCGATGGCCCGATCGAATTCGCGGCGCTTGTAGTGAACCCAGCCGAGCGCGGCGAGCGGATAGGGCTTGAGCTCGTCGGGCGCGACCGACAGCGCCTTGCCGGCATAATCGAGCGCCGTGTCGAGATCCTCGCCGGAGTCCGCGAGGCTCGTCGCGAGCTCGTAGTAGCCGACGGCCTGCACGGTCTTGGAGGAATGCGTCTCGAGCAGCTCCCGCACGAGCCGCGCGGCGTCCGGTGCCTTGCCGTCGGCGCGCAACGACTCGGCGAGCGTCGAGATCGCCGTGGCCGCGACGACGTCCTCCGGCTCCCCCGCGAGCACATCCCGGCACGCGGCGACGGCGTCCACCCACTGGCCCAGGCGGGCGCAGAGCATCGCGTAGGAGATCTGGATCGTGGCGTTGCCGGGCTCGGCGGCCATGGCCTGCCGGTAGAGGTGCAGGGCGCGGCGCAGCTGGCCCCCGGCGAGCGTCTGCTCCGCCTCGCGAAACAGCTCCGCTCCGGGACCGTCGACGCGCGGGAGCGTCGGTCGCTTGCGCTTCTCGAGCAGGCGCACGGCCTCCTGGAACTCCAGCCGCTTGGGGTTCTTTTGCAGGGCCTGCTGGAAGCAGTCCAGCGCGCGCTTGGGCCAGTTCTTCTCCAGGTAGCAGAGGCCGAGCTGGAAGACCGCCTCCTCGTGGTCCGGCGCGTTTTCGATGGCGCGCTCGAACTGGGCGATCGCGGCGCCGAGCTCCCCCTTCTCGCGAAGGACAGTCCCCAGCAGGATGGCGGCCGCGGGCACCGGCGCGACGTCGATGGCGCGCGAGAGCTGCGCCTGGGCGTCGTCCCAGCGGGACGCGTGGGCGTAGAGGGCGCCCAAGGCGAAATGCGGCAGGAAGGCGTCGGGCTTCCGGTCGATCGCGCGCTGCAGAAGCGACTCGCCGGCGGCCGACTCCCCCGATTCCGACGCCGCGATGCCGGAGTAGACCAGCGACTCGAAGTGATTCGGATCCACGGAGAGGATCCGGCGGAAGTACCCGGTCGCCCGATCCATGTCGCCGGCGGAGAAGTAGGTCTCGGCGAGGTAGAAGCCGAGCTCGACGTTCGCGCGGTCGTTACGGTAGAGCTCCTCGAGCTCGCGCATGCCCCGGTCGGGGTCGAGCGAGAGAATCGCGAACTCCGCCTCCCGCAGGCGGCGCTGGAACCCGGTGCGATCCTCGGCGTGCGAGGAGGCCACGATGCGGTCGCGGCGCTCCAGGAAGCGGTCCTTCTTCTCGACCGCCTGGAGCCGCTCGTCCATGCGCGTCTCCCAGACGTCGGCCAGCTCCTCGGCGCGCAGGGCTCCCGATCGCTCCAGCGTTTCCTGCAGTGCCTGGATGCCGGTCTGAGCGACGTAGAGGTTCTTCTCGACGTTCGCGAGCGACTCGAACAGGGTCTTGACCGCCTCCCCCGTCCGCCGGACGACGTCCTCGAGCGTGGAGATGCGCTCGAGCAGGTGCTCGTCGAGCGGGATCTCCTCGGAGGCGTCCCCGCTCTCCTCGACGACGCCGACGCCGGAGAGGACCAGGAGCTTCGAGTGGCAGCGCCCGCAGTACTCCTCGTCGTCGGGATTTCTCAGACCGCAGACCTGACACAGCATCCCGGTGCCCTACCCCGTCGTGTACTCGTAGAACCCGCGGCCGCTCTTGCGGCCGAGGTACCCCGCGTCGACCATCTTGACGAGCAGGGGGCTGGGACGGTAGCGCGGGTCGCCGAAGCCTTCCTGCAGCACTCGGAGGATCGACAGGCAGGTGTCCAGGCCGATGAAGTCCGCGAGCGTCAGCGGCCCCATCGGATGGTTCATCCCGAGCTTCATGATGCCGTCGATCGCCTCGCGGGTCGCGACACCCTCCCGCAGCGCCTCGATCGCCTCGTTGATCATCGGCATCAGGACCCGGTTCGACACGAAGCCGGGGCCGTCGTTGCAGAAGATCGGCGTCTTGCCCAGCCGCCGGGCGAACTCCTCGATGGCCGCGGCGGTCGCATCGGAGGTCGCCAGGCCGCGAATGACCTCGACGAGCTCCATGACCGGAACCGGGTTCATGAAGTGCATGCCGATGAAGCGGTCGGGCCGCCCCGTCGCCGCCGCCAGGCGGGTGATCGAGATCGAGGAGGTGTTCGAGGCGAGCAGCGCGTCTTTGTGGCAGATTCCCTCCAGCCGCCCCAGCAGATCCTTCTTGGCGGCCTCGTGCTCGACGATCGCCTCGATGACGAGGTCCGCGCCGGCGAGCCGGGAGAGATCCGTCGTCGTCTCCAGGCGGGAGAGCGTGGCGGCTTTGTCCTGCTCCGTCCGCTTGCCCTTGGCGACTTCGCGGGAGAGGTTCTTCTCGATCGACGCGCGCGCCTTCTCGATCAGCGGGGCGCTGACGTCGACCAGGACGACGGCACAGCCGGAGGCGGCGGCCACGTGCGCGATTCCGCTGCCCATCTGCCCGCCGCCGACGACGCCGACGGTCGATACGGAGGCCACGGGCAAACTCTATCGTGAGATCGCGGCCTCGCCGGGCCGGGCCGGGCCTACGCGATCGCGACGCGGATGGCGGGCCTTCCGAACCGCGACAGCAGCGCAAGCCCGACCGCGACGACCGAGGCGGCGCTCCAGAGAATCGGACCCAGGACGGGAAGCAGCGAGAGTCCACCGAGCACGACGAAGCCGATCGCGAGGGCGGCGGGGCGCCGCGCCGGAGCGACGTCGCGCATCAGCTTCTGACCGAGCAGCAGGAACAGCGCGCCCATCCCGAAGACCTTCGCCGCCACTGCGAGTGCGGCGAGCGCGAGCGCGATCGGCACCGACAGCGCCGCCGGGAAGAGCGCGAGCGAGGCGGCCGCCGCGAGAAACAGCGTCAGCACGCCGAGCGCTCCCGCCAGCAGCGTGGCGGTCCAGTGGCTCTCGGCGGTCATCGCGGCGCGCGCGAAGGGCGCGCCCAGCAGATAGAGCAGCAGCAGGCTTCCCGCGAGCCACCCCGACAGCGCGATCAGCCGCATCCCCCACGCCGCGCGCCCGCTCGCCTCCCAGGGCGCTTTCCCGATCTCGGCGAGATAGAGCGCGAGCAGGCTTCCCGGCGACGACACGACGCCGCGAACCGGAAGCGCGCCGTCGGCTGCGGCCCGCGCCTCCCCGAAGAAGACGGACAGGTTCCCCGCGACCATGCCCCCCGGCGCAAAGGTCACGTTGCCTCCCCACACGACGACGTCGCCGGTTACGGGCGCGCCGATCGTCAGATCGCCGAGCAGAACCACGACGCGTCCGGCGGGCTGCGAGATGACGACGTCGGTTCCGACGGAGGAGATGGGGGCAGGCGGCGCGGTCGCGACCGCCGAGAAGAGCAGGAAGGAGGCGATCATCTCCGGCTTGCCGCGCGCGCGAGAACGCGGCGGAAGCCGAGGGCGGCGGGCAGCAGCAGCAGCAGCGCCGCCAGGCCGATGCCCGTCTGGCCACCGAGGGCGGAGGCCAGGGCCTCGAGGCCGCGCGGCGTCGCGGCGGCCGTCTCCGAAAGCCAGCGCAGAGTCGAGCGCAGGAACGAGGCGATCGGGATCGCCGCCGCCAGGCTCAGCCCGGCGCGGTCGCCGCCGGAGAGTCCGGTGGCGGAGAACAGGCCGCCGGTGAAGAGGAGGCCCGAGAGGACCGCGGGAGGCGCCCAAAGCCGCACCCGCAGCTTCTCGGAGCGCGAGAAGGGGCGCAGGCGCAGCACCCGCTCGGCCAGGCCGGCCGGTGCGGGCAAGGGCTCGCTCTCCAGGGCGGTCAGCAGCTCGCCCGCGCCCGCTACGGCGGCGCCGCAGGCCTCACAGGAGGCGGCGTGCAGGGAGGCGTCGGGGGCGAAAACGGGTTCGGCGCCGCAAGCCACCGCTTCGGCGTCGATCGGGTCGAGGGGACGGGCGCAAGACATCAAGAGAACTCTCCAGCCAGCCGATCTTTCAATACGGCCCTGGCCCGAAAGAGTTTGTTCTTGACGGTCCCTAAGGGCATGTTCTTGACGCTGGCGATCTCCTCGTAGGATAGGCCCGCAAAGTGCCTCAGGGATATCAATTCGCGAAATTCCGGGGGTAGCTCGGCGATCGCACGGGATATGGCGCGCCCCCTCTCTGAGTTCCGCAGCTCTGAATAAGGGTCCGGGTCCGGGCTCTTGTACTCTGTAGAGGACACCCGCTGGTCCCCCTTCGGGTCCGGCTGCTCCAGGGGGATCGTCCGGGGCCGGCGCTTTCGAAGGTGGTCGATCGCGGCATTGCCGGCAATCCGAAACAGCCACGTCGAGAACTTGAACTCGGGGTTGTAGCGATCCAGGGCGCCGAAGACCTTGATGAAGACCTCCTGGGAGAGGTCCATGGCGTCCTCGCGGTTACCCACCAGCCGAGAAACGTGGGCGAGCACCCGCGCCTGGTAGCGCCGAACCAGGATCTCGAAGAGGTCTTCCTCACCGGCGAGAATGCGCCGGACCGCGGCGTCGTCGGGAAGCTCGATCTCCTCGCCGCGCCGCTCGCTCAAGGCCGGTGCACGGCCGGCGTCCCCACGCGATCCGCCATGGCACCAACAGGATACCCCGAGGCCCGTTGGGGGCCCTGGCATAGAATCCCACGCCATCCATTTTCGCCGCGCCGAATCCGGCGCCGAGGAGTCTTGCCGTGGAACAAGCCGTCGCCCCCGCTCCCGCGAGTTCCGCTCCCGCCCCGACCGAGGCACCCGTCAATCCGTTCGAAGAGATGATGTCCCGCTTCGATCTGGCCGCGCAGAAGCTCGGCCTGGATCCGGGCCTCTACAAGGTGCTGCGCGAGCCGGTGCGGGAGACCAAGGTCTCCATCCCGGTCGCGATGGATGACGGACGCATCGAGGTCTTCATCGGCTACCGCGTGCTCCACAACATCGCCCGCGGACCGGGCAAGGGCGGCATCCGCTTCGACAAGAACGTCACGCTCGACGAGGTCCGCGCGCTGGCCGCCTGGATGACGTGGAAGTGCGCGGTGGTCAACATCCCCTTCGGCGGCGCGAAGGGTGGCGTCATCTGCGATCCGGGCACGCTGTCCCGCGCGGAGCTGGAGCGCATCACGCGCCGTTACACCGCGGAGCTGCTGGACTCCTTCGGGCCGGAAAAGGACGTGCCGGCCCCCGACATGGGCACCAACCCGCAGACCATGGCGTGGATCATGGACACCTACTCGATGCACGTCCGTCACACCGTGACCTCGGTCGTCACCGGCAAGCCGCTCTCGCTGGGCGGCTCGCGAGGACGCGTCGAGGCGACGGGCCGCGGCCTGATGCTGATCGCGCGCGAGGCGGCTCCCCTGCGCGGGCTCACACTCCAGGGCAGCAAGGTCGTCGTCCAGGGGTTCGGCAACGTCGGGTCGATCGCCGCCCGGATGTGCCACGAGCAGGGCGCGACGATCCTCGCGGTCTCCGACATCAACGGCGGCATCCGCTCCTCGAAGGGGATCGACATCCCCGCGCTGCTCGCGCACTACGAGAAGGGTCGCACCTTCGATGGCTTCGCCGGCGTCGAGAAGGTCTCCAACACCGACCTGCTCGAGCTCGAATGCGACATCCTGATCCCGGCCGCGAACGAGAACCAGATCCGCGCGAAGAACGCGCCCGACATCAAGGCGAAAATCATCGTCGAGGGCGCCAACGGCCCCACGACGCAGCGCGCCGACGAGATCCTCAACGCCAAGGGCACGCTCGTGGTGCCGGACATCCTCGCCAACGCGGGCGGGGTCACGGTCTCCTACTTCGAGTGGGTGCAGGACCGCGCGGGGTTCTTCTGGCGGGAGAAGGAAGTCAACGAGCGCCTCGAGGACATCATGGTGCAGTCCTTCCGGGACGTCGCCGAGATGGCGCAGAAGTACAGCGTGAGCGCGCGCATCGCCGCCTACATGCTCGGGATCTCGCGCGTGGCCCACGACACGATGGTGCGCGGGTTGTACGCGTAGAAATCGTGAATCGTGAATCGGGAATCGTGAATCGTGAATCGGGAATCGGGAATCGGGAATCGGGAATCGGGAATCGGGAATCGGGAATCGACTAACGATTCACAATT
This sequence comes from Thermoanaerobaculia bacterium, assembly GCA_036557025.1. Classification (GTDB taxonomy): domain Bacteria; phylum Acidobacteriota; class Thermoanaerobaculia; order UBA5066; family Gp7-AA6; genus DATBIJ01. The sequence goes on from DATBIJ010000075.1 coordinate 8,988, forward strand.
TACGATTCACCGGCTTCTCCAGCTCGACGCTCCACTTCGCTCCCGGCATCTCCCTCTCGAGCCTTTTCTCGAGCTCGGGGAGGGTGGCCTCGACGGGCTTGCGCCAGGCGGGGTCGAGGAGGCGCAGGGTCAGGTGTCGGCCATGGATGCCGCCTGGGGCGATCTTGCGCGAGAGCGGCTCC
>DATBIJ010000076.1:0-4514 GCA_036557025.1 Thermoanaerobaculia bacterium
AAAGCATCTTGTCGGCGACCGGAAGGTCGTTCATCGACGAGCGGCCGATCGTCGTCACGGGCTTGTCCAGAAGGAACTTCTGGGCGGGCATCCCAGGAGCCGTAACGTAGAGGTAGAACACGAGCGTGTGTACTCGGATGCGGATTCTAATGCGTGTCGCGGGGCTTCCGGGCGGGGGTTGCGCCGCGTCCGGGACTTCCCATAGAATGTGCGGTTCCATGAAAGAGAAACTGCACCCCGAGTACCATCAGGTCATGGTCCACTGCGCCTGCGGCGAGACCTGGACCACCGGCTCCACGAAGAAGGAGCTGCGGCTGGAGATCTGCAGCAAGTGCCACCCCTTCTTCACCGGCAAGCAGAAGCTGGTCGACTCGGCGGGACGGGTCGAGCGCTTCCGCAAGCGGTACGAGAAGAAGGCCTCCGGCGCCTCCGCCTAGGGGCATGCCCTCCCGGGTCCCCCGTCCCCCGTTCCAGCGCCGCACCGCCCTCTAGCGGTCGCGGCGAGACCAACGTCTGGCTGACAGCTGAACGCTGACGGCTGAAGGCTCTCCGATGTTCGAAAAGCTCGAAGACATCCGCAGAAAGTACGAGCAGATCCGCGAACGCCTCGCGGACCCGACGTTCGTCCAGGACCACCGCGCCGTGCGGGAGGCCCAGAAGACGCTCGCCGAGTTCGAGCCGATCGTGACGAAGACCGAGGAGCACCGACGCGTGACGCGCGAGCTCGAGGGAGCGCGGGAGATGGCCGAGTCCCTGCCGCCCGGCGACGAGCTCCACCAGCTGGCCACGGCCGAGCGGGCATCGCTCTCCGCGCAGCTGGCGCAGATCGAAGAGGAGCTGAAGGTCCTGTTGCTGCCGAAGGACCCCAACGACTCGCGCAACGTGTTCCTCGAGATCCGGGCGGGCACGGGCGGCGAGGAAGCGGCCCTCTTCGCCGCGGAGCTCTTCCGCATGTATCAACGCTACGCCGAGCGCCGCCGCTGGAAGGTCGAAGTCGTCGACCGCGACGACACGGGCATCGGGGGGCTGAAGGCGGTCACCGTCCTCATCGAGGGGGAAGGGGCCTACTCGCGGCTCAAGTACGAAGGGGGCGTTCATCGCGTGCAGCGCGTGCCGCAGACGGAGGCCTCGGGGCGCATCCACACCTCCGCGGCGACGGTGGCGGTTCTGCCCGAGGCGGAGGACGTGGACGTCAAGGTCGAGGAGAAGGACATCCGTGTCGACCGGTTCTGCGCCTCGGGGCCGGGCGGCCAGGGCGTCAACACCACGTACTCGGCCGTCCGCCTGACGCACCTGCCGACCGGCCTCGTCGTCCAGTGCCAGGACGAACGCAGCCAGATCAAGAACAAGGCCAAGGCGATGCGGGTCCTGAAGGCGCGACTGCTCGAGATCGAGCGCGAGAAGCAGGAAGGCGCCATCGCCGCCGAGCGAAAGAAGATGGTCGGATCGGGAGATCGCTCCGAGAAGATCCGCACGTACAACTTCCCTCAGAGCCGGATCACGGACCATCGCATCGGCTTCACGACGCATCGCATGACCGACGTCCTAGATGGAAACCTCGACGAGCTCGTCGAGCCGCTGTCGGCGCACTTCCAGGCGGAGAGGCTCAAGGAAGAGCTGGCGAAAGCCTGACGAGTCTTCAGTTCACAGGTCTCAGTTATCAGTTCTGAGACTGACGACTGACAACTGAGAACTGAAAACTCGGCATGACGATCAAAGAGCTCCTCGATCAGGCCGCGTCTCTCGCCCGCAGCCTAGGTTCCGACGCCACGACCTGGGACGCCCGGCTGCTGCTCGCCCACACCCTGGGAGGCCGCAATCCCCTGGGGCTGGACCTGAAGGCCCCGCTGGAAGACGAGAAGCGGCAGCGCTTCGAGACCCTCTGGGCCCGGCGCCTGGCCGGCGTACCGGTCCAGCACCTGATCGGAGAGTGGGACTTCTACGGACGTCCCTTCCGCGTGGACAGCCGCGCGCTCGTGCCGCGCCCCGAGACGGAGATCCTCGTCACCGAGGCGCTCGCCGAGGCCCCGGAGGCCCGCCGGATCCTCGACGCGGGAACCGGCTCCGGAATCATCGCCGTGACCTGGCTTCTCGAGCGGCCGGAGGCCGACGCCGTGGCGCTCGACATTTCGGTCGACGCCCTCACGCTCGCGCGCGAGAACGCCCTGCGCCACGCCGTCATCGGCCGGCTGCGGCTGCTCGCCTCGGACTGGCTCACGGCGGTGCGGCCGGTCGCCTTCGACGCCCTCCTCTCCAACCCTCCCTATCTCGCTCTCGGCGAATCGCCGCACCTGCCGCCGACCGTGCGGGACCACGATCCCCGGCGCGCGCTCTTCGCGGGCGAGGACGGCCTGCTCGCGATCCGTCACCTGCTCGACACCGCGCCCCCGTTCGTCGCCGCGGGCGGCCTGCTCGCTTTCGAGATCGGCTTCGGGCAGGCGGGCGCCGTCGAGGCGGAGCTTCGCCGGCGGCCGGACTGGGTCCTGCGGCGCATCGTGCCGGACCTCGAAGGCATCCCGCGCGTCGCGCTCGCCCGGCGGGCGGGCACGGCCGCCGCCGCGTAGAATCGCGTTCCTTGGACCGTTTCCGCATCGAAGGCCCGACGCGTCTGTCCGGAGCGGTCTCGATCTCCGGCGCGAAGAACTCCGCGCTCCCTTGCCTGGCGGCGGCCCTTCTCACCGCCGAGCCGGTTCGCCTTTCGAACGTCCCGCTCGTCCGCGACATCCGGACGATGCAGCGCCTGCTGCAGCACATCGGAGCGCGGACCGCCGAAGAGTCCTCCGGGGAGGTCGCGATCGAGACGCCGGCCGTCGGATCGGCCGACGCGCCGTACGAGCTCGTCAAGACCATGCGCGCCTCGGTCCTCGTGCTCGGACCGCTGCTCGCCCGCAGCGGCCACGTGCGCGTGTCCCTGCCGGGCGGCTGCGCGATCGGCGTGCGTCCGATCGACCTCCACCTCTCCGCCTTCCGCCAGATGGGGGCCGAGGTCCGGCTCGAGCACGGCTACGTCGAGGCCCGGGCGCGCCGCCTCTCGGGCGCGGAGATTTCCTTCGAAACGGTGACCGTCACGGGAACAGAGAACGCGATGCTCGCGGCGACGCTCGCGCGCGGCACGACCGTGCTTTCCAACGCGGCGCGCGAGCCCGAGATCTCGGACCTCGCGGCGCTGCTGCGCGCGATGGGCGCGCGGATCTCGGGCGACGGGACGCCCACGATCACGATCGAGGGAGTCGAGACGCTCTCGGGCGCGCGCCATCGCGTGATTCCGGACCGTATCGAGGCGGGCACCTACGCGATCGGCGCCGCCCTGACCCGCGGCGACGTCGAAGTGGCCGGCTGCGAGCCGGCGCACTTGACCGCCCTGACGACCCGACTCGCGGCCCTCGGCGCCGGCGTGGAGACGGGGCCGGGCTCCCTGCGTGTCCGGGCCGCGGGCGCGCTTCCCGCCCACGACGTCGCGACCGCGCCCTACCCGGGCTTCCCGACGGATCTCCAGGCCCAGTGGATGGCGCTGGCCACGAGCCTCGACGGCGTCTCGACGGTGACGGAGACCGTCTTCGAGAACCGTTTCCAGCACGTGCCGGAGCTGGTGCGGATGGGGGCAAAGATCCGCATGGAGGGACGCTGGGCGGTCGTCGAGGGACCGGCGCGGCTGGCGGGCGCCGGCGTGATGGCGAGCGACCTGCGCGCCTCCGCCGCGCTCGTCCTGGCGGCGGTCGCGTCGGAGGGAGAGACCGTCGTCGACCGCGTCTATCACCTGGACCGCGGGTACGATCGGATGGAGGAGAAACTGACGTCGCTCGGGGCGAGGGTGCGAAGGGTCGCGAGTTAGACTGCGCCTCCATGGACTGCCTCTTCTGCAAGATCGCCTCCCGCGAGATCCCCTCCAAGGCGGTCTTCGAGAGCGACCAGATCTACGCCTTCGAGGACATCGCCCCGAAAGCGCCGACCCACGTCCTCGTGATCCCCAGGAAACACATCGCGCGACTCTCGGATGCCGCCGCCGAGGACGCCGCGCTCGTGGGCGAGGTCGCCATCGCGGCGGCCTCGATCGCCCGGGAGAGGGGGCTCGCGCACTACCGGCTCATCGCCAACAACGGCGAAGGCGCCGGCCAGTCGGTCTTCCACCTGCACTTCCACCTGATGGGCGGACGCCCCTTCTCCTGGCCGCCTGGCTGAGGAGTCCGGCTGGAGCTGTCGGCTGTCGGCTTTCAGCTCTCAGCCGGAGGGATTGCTCGTCTTTCTGGCTGAAAGCCGAGAGCCGATAGCTGAAAGCCTCCTGGCGCCGAGGGCGGCTACCGGGTCGCGGGGGGCGTCACACGGGACGCTGGCGCGGTCGCGATCACGACGGGCGCTCCCTGGCCGACGGGTGGCGCCGGGGGCGGGTAGATCGTGATCCTCGCTTTTTCCCGCAGCTCCTGGATCCACCTGTCGACTTCCTCGTCGACGGCGCGCTGCTGCGCGCGCTCCCGCATCTGCCCCGCCACCTGCTCGAACGGCGGCGCGGGAAGGCC
>DATBIJ010000077.1:0-4640 GCA_036557025.1 Thermoanaerobaculia bacterium
GAGGGCAGTTATCGGGCTCGCTTCCGCCCGGCCAGCCTCCAGAACTGCGTCTCGTTCAGGATCGTGATGCGGTGTCCCTTCTCGCGGAGCTGCTTGATCGCGATGAGCTTCCGGCCGGCGTCCCTGCCCGCCGCCTGGAGAGGGTTCGGCCGGCCGCGGACGACCACCGTCGTGCGCGCGGAAGGCGCGCCGTGGACGGTCGCTCCGGCGCGGCGCGCGGCGCGGACGGCCTCGCTGCGCCGCCTCGAAAGGATGCCCGTGAAAGCGATGTGCGCGCCCTCGAGCGAACGGAGCCGTCCGACTTTCAGTGCGGCGGGCGGGTGGGTCAGCGCTTCGATCAGCTCCTGCGCGCTTTCGTACCGCTTTCCCCGCTCGCCGATGCAGCGATAGACGATTTCCTTCAGATGATCGGTGCAACGCAGGCGCCGCACCTCGCCCGTGCGGATCCGCGCCGCCGCGGTTCCCTTGACGAGCATCCCGAGCAGCTGCCCGACCTGGTAGACGTCGTCGCGCGCCTGCCACTTCGGGGCCGCTCCGGCCCGGATTTCGCTCGGGGCGGCCCAGGGATTGAGTGTCCGCGCGTCGATCCCGCTCCGGTCGCTCTGGTGCCGCACGATGCCGAAGTCGCCGAGCTTCAGACACACGCCGTCGCAGACGAAGACGTTCATCGGCGTGAGATCCCGGTGGAGCATCTGGCCCCGGTGGAGCCTGCCCAGGACCTCCAGGATCCCCGCGATCTCGCGGCGGGCGGTCCGTTCCGCCCAGCCCTTGCCGCTCCGCTGGAGATAGGAGCGAAGGTCGCCGTGCTTCGCGTGCTCGAGCGCGAGACAGTAGAGGACGCGGCCGTCTTCGCGCATCAGGGGGAACGCTTCGTACACGCGGATCGCGCGCGAGTGCCCCGCGAGGAGCTGTCCGAAATAGGCCTCGCGCAGCCAGCCGTCGATGTGCGCGCTCGCCTTCATGGCCACGACCGCCGGGACGGCGCGCGAGCGGGTGATGCGCGTCGCGAGGTACGCCTGCCCGAAACCTCCCTGGCCGAGCAGGCTCTCGACGCGATATTGCAGTTTCGTCTCGGGGCTCGTCACGATCTCCTGCGGGAGGAGCAGCGCCTTCCCGCGCGCCGCGCGCGCGGCGGCGGACATCGCCAGGGTGGTGGCCCTCGAGAAGTTGGTGGTCATCGGCGTGGCCGGCGTCGAGTCTACTGAACGCGTTCGCTCTCCCTCGCGGTCGCGGAGGAGAGGGCAGGGTGAGGGGGGGTGAAAAACGGCTATCGTTGACCCTGGGAGCGACGCATGAACCTTCAGGACGTCCGGACCTGGTTCGCTTACAACCGCTGGGCCAACGAGCGATTGCTCGAGGCGGCCGGCGGGCTGTCCCCCGACGAGCTCGAGCGCGACCTTCGGGGCAGTTTCGGCTCGATCCGCGGGACCCTGCGGCACCTGCTCTGGGGAGAGCGCGGCTGGCTCCACTACTGGAAAGCGGGATCGTTCACCCCCGATCTCTCGCCGTCGGACCTGCCGGATCTCGCGTCGATCCGGACGTCCTGGGCGAGCCTCGAGGACGAGAAGGCCGCCTTCCTGCGCGAGCTCACCGACGAAAAGCTCCGGGCGGAGGTCCGCGTCGACGAGAACGCGTACGTCCTGGGCGAGCTCGTCCAGCACATCCTGAATCACTCGACGCACCATCGCGGCCAGGTGGTGCATATGCTGCGGGAGCTCGGCCGGACCCCGCCGCAGACCGGATTCCGGCAGTTCGTGGCCCAGAATCGCGCCGAGCTCGCCTGACCCTTCGGAGCCGCGGAGTCAGCGGATCAGGAAACGCCCTCCGTCATCTGCTTCAACATCTGATCGAGCGCCGCCTGGTCCAGCCCGACGAAGGGTTGAGCCTCCGGCGCTGCGGCGAGCGACCCGAGCATCCGCTCGGTCAGGTTCGCCGGCGCCGGGGGCAGGTGGCTGCTCAGGATCATTTTTGGCGCCATCCTGCGGATCGCGTCGAGCTCCTTTGCGAAGGCACCCCGATCCACCTTGTGGAGCCAGGGAGCGTCGATCGTCGCCCAGGCGACCTGCGCGTCCCGCATCTCCTGCTCCGACAGGTCGGCCGCGCTCTTCGGGACCGCCTGCAAGAGCGCCCCGAAGCAGTCGGAGCTGAAGAGGATGCCCGATTTCTCGTCGTAGAAGCCGGTCGTCGAAGGGTTGTCGAACGCGGGAGGCTTGAAGGCCGTCAGGGTTCGTCCGCCGAGCGTGATCTTCTGGCCGGGGTTGAGGAAATTGACGCGATCCATCGGCAGGGGCGCGACGGTCAGGCTCAGGATGCCCACGCCGAGAAACGTCGTGATCACCCGGATCCGCAGGTTCTCCTCGAGCAGCCGGTTCAGGCTGCCGATGTGATCGAAGTCCGTGTGCGTGAGCCAGAGCCACCGGAGCTCGGCGGGATCGATGACCTTCCGCAGCGCCGCGAGAAATTCCGCGCTATCGACGACGGAGCCCGTGTCCACCAGGATCGGCTCGGGGCCCTTGATCACGAACGCGTTGATCGGAACGAACCCGAATCCCGGAATCGGGAAGTTCGATGTGAGGACTTCGATGTCGGGCGCGGCCCGGTACGAGGAAACCATTTCTTACCTCCGGGTCCGCAGTCTATCGTCGCCGTCCCGGGGGCCGTCCCACGGGCTCACTTCTCGGGCTTCACGCCGAGCGTCTCGTAGAGCGCCGCCGCGTCGTACACCGTGCCGCCCTTGATCACTGTGACGACGCGGCGGATGTCGGTGATCCGCACGGTCGGATCGCCGTCCACGAGGATCAGGTCCGCGGTCTTCTCCGGCGCGATCGACCCGGAGGTCTTGTCGCGCTTCATGACCCGCGCCGGGACGATCGTCGCGAGCTGCAGCGCCCTCGGGGCGGGGATCCCGGCGGCGACGTAGTTGGTGAGCTCGCGATGGAACGTGAACCCTGCCAGATCGTCCGTTCCGGCGACGATCGTCACGCCGGCGTCGTGGAGCTTCTTCAGCATCCGGAGCATCGCCTGATACGAATCCCGGTATCTCTGGTCCATCCCTTCCGGCACGGGGAGTCCCACGGCGAGGAAGTTCCGCCGGATCTGCGGAGGCAGCCGCTTCGCGACGGGTTCCATCGTCGGCGCGAACTTTCCGTCCCGGCCGACGAACATGTCCTCGAAGATGCTGACCGTGGGATCGAGAACCGTCTGGCGCTGCTGGAGCAGCTTCACGAACGCCTGGACGCGCTCGGAATCGAGATCGAGCTCGGCAGCGTGCGCGGCGACCTCGGTGAACCGCGCGGGAGTGCGGGTGTCCTTGACCGTGTCGAACAGAAAGTTGAGGAACCAGAAGTTGGCGTGCTGGACTTCGTCGTAGCCCGCCTCGACGGCCTGCTGCATCGTCATGAAGGCGGGGACGTGGCCGCTGACGCGCATCCCGTTGCGGTGCGCCTCCGCAGCGATGACCGGGACGAGATCCGGCTTGACGGAGCTGTAGACCTTGATCTGCTCGTAGCCGAGGGACTTGTATCTCGCGACGTCGGCCTTCGCTTCCTCGGGCGTGTCGGCGAAGATCTTCGTCGGGCCCTGGTAGGGGCCGCGCCCGTCGACGAATCCCGCCGCGACGACGTGCGGCCCGGCGAGCGTCCCCGCGTCGAACTTCCCGCGCAGCTCGGCCAGGTGATCGATGTCGTTGGCGAGATCGCGGACTGTCGTGACGCCCGCGGCGAGGTGAAGGATGCCGTCGTCCCAGTCTCCGAGGTGGACGTGGCTGTCCCAGAGCCCGGGGAGGAGCATCTTCCCCTTCCCGTCGAGGACTTCGTCGGAGGACGCGGCGCTCGCGCCGGCGTCGGGAGCGACCGCCACGATCCTGCCGCCGGCGATCCGCACCGACATGCCGTCCTTGACCGTCGCGGTCTCGCTGTCGAAGAGACGCGCGTTTCGGATCACGAGCGGCTTGTCGAGCTTCCTCGACAGACGCGCCGCCGCCTCTTCGCCGCGCTTCGCGGTGCGCGCCTTCTGAGCCTCGAGGAGCGCCGGCCAGGCGCCCTCCGCGCCTTCGGGCACGACGGCGTACCAGTCGCTCCCCGTCGCGAAGACGCTCTTGTCTTCCAGGAGCCAGATGGGGCTCGCCGTGAACGAGAGACCGGTGACTTCGTAGAGCGTCGCCGTCCGCGTCTTGCCGCCGACCTCGACCGGGCGATCGAGAATTCGCTCGATCCTCGCTTCCCCCTCGGGCAGCAGCGGCAGGCGCCCTCCGGGCGCCGCGAGGAGGGCCCGTTCGAGCTCGCCGCTCAGGACGGCGTCGATCGGCACGTAGAAAGCCGGGCCCGAGACGACTCTCTCGCCCTTCTCGGACTTGTTGCTCCAGGAGGCCTTGCCGCCGGCGAGCCGGAAGCGCTCGCTCACCGGGCGCTTCAGGTAGTCGTTGCCGGTGGCCTCGATCTGTGTCGGGATCCCGTCGCCGCCGCCGACGACGCGGGTCGTGATCGCCGGGCCCCTCCCGCGGTCGTTGAAGGCAAAGAAGCTGTGCCGCGCGCCGTCCTGCGTGGTCCAGAGGGCGAGAAGCCCCGCCTTGTTGCCGGCGAGCAGGAACGACATCCGTCTGGCGTCCGTCGGCACTTCCGCCGGCACTTTGACGAGAGAGG